>CBDUEE010000054.1:0-13819 GCA_965366105.1 uncultured Flavobacterium sp.
TGATCAAGGCATGAATATCTTCTCTATCAAATGGGGTAATAAAATTTCTACTTAACTCTAAATTCGTCTGACGTGTTATGTCTTCTCCTTTTTGTTCTAAAGTATCAATTTTCTGAAAAAGAACTTCACGTTCCTTCAATGGAAGATTAACAGCTTCGTGCAAATTTGTAGCAATTTCAATCAAATTACTTGAAGCCTCTTCAAAAAGAGGAAAGAATTTTTTGTCTTTAGGAACCAAAAACTGGAAAAAATTATTTATGTTCATTTACTTTAAATTTAGTCCGACAAAATTACTGCATTCTTGACATTTAATGTTAAGTTAATATTAACAAATCGGTTTCGATTTGAAAAGTATTTAAAAAAGTAACTGTTTTTTCAATATCATAGTGTAAAATTCTGTCTTCTTTGATCAATGGAACTTCCTCGCGATAGGCACTTAAAAACATTTCAATAAAATCACTCGAAAGTAATGGTCTTCTATACTCAATAGCTTGAGAAGCATTCATTAATTCAATCGCTAAAATTCGCTCTAAATTATCCAAAACACGCAATGCTTTTGTAGCTGCATTTGCACCCATGCTTACATGATCTTCTTGTCCGTTACTAGAAACAATACTATCAATACTTGCTGGAGTTGCCAGTTGTTTGTTTTGACTTGCAATGCTCGCTGCGGTATATTGAGGAATCATCAATCCCGAGTTTAATCCTGGATTATCAACTAAAAAAGCGGGAAGATTCCTTGTTCCTGATATTAACTGATACGTTCTTCTCTCGGAAATACTTCCTAACTCTGCCAAAGCAATTGCCATAAAATCTAAGGCTAAAGCCAAAGGTTGTCCATGAAAATTCCCTCCAGAAATGATTTGGTCGCTTTCAATAAAAATATTAGGATTATCGGTTACCGAATTGATTTCTGTTTTAAAGACTCTTTTTACATAATCAATTGCATCTTTAGAAGCACCGTGAACTTGGGGCATACATCTAAAAGAGTACGGATCTTGAACATGTACTTTGGTCTGTTCTATAATTTCACTTCCTTCAAGAAAACCTTTTATGCGCTTTGCGGTTATAATTTGTCCTTTATGAGGTCTGATAAAATGGATTAACTCATTAAAAGGTTCTATTCTTCCATCAAAACCCTCTAATGAAATAGTTCCTATTAAATCAGCTAAATAAGAGAACTTACTCACCTTCATCAAAATATGCGCTCCATAAGCACTCATAAATTGTGTTCCGTTCAACAAAGCCAATCCTTCTTTAGATTGCAATACAATTGGTTCCCATTTAAAAATTTTCATAACTACACTAGAATGTACTTTCTTTCCTTCATAATATACATCTCCTTCTCCTAATAAAGGCAAGGATAAATGTGCTAATGGAGCTAAATCTCCCGAAGCTCCAAGGGAACCTTGTGTGTAAATTATTGGTAAAATATCATTGTTATAAAAAGCTATTAAACGCTCTACTGTTTGCAGTTGAATCCCAGAGTGACCATAACTCAATGACTGAATTTTAAGCAACAACATCAGTTTTACAATATATTTTGGCACTTCTTCACCAGTTCCACAAGAATGAGATTTTACAAGATTCTCTTGTAGTTTAGATAAATTTTCGTTTGATATTTTCACATTACAAAGTGAACCAAAACCAGTATTTATACCGTAAATAGCTTCTGAATGCGATGCCATTTTTTTGTCTAAATAATCTCTGCATTTTTGAATGTTTATTTTTGCCTCCTCAGACAAATCTAATTTTTTATGATGCGAGATGATTTCTTCTAAAGTTTCAAGGCTAAGTAATTCAGTACTAATATAATGCGTATTATCCATTTTGATAGTGTTTAAAAGGTAAAATTGAGTAAATCTTTATAAATACACAACATATATTGACAATAATTTAAAACCAATAGTTAAACAAAACCAAATAATAGAAATCATGCAAGTATTCTCCTAGAACGAGCAATAGTGAAATTTTATTTAATAACAATTGCCATTAGGCTTTATGTCTATTACATTATTTTACAACAACTAATTTTACATTTTAATTCAAGCATTCTAGTTGACTGTGATATTTCTATAAACAATACTTTTTTTTTTATTTGAATGGGAATAAACATTTCATTTCTAACAAAACTTACTTTTCACCAAAGAGTCAGCTCTATTTAACTTAAATAATAATAGGAATACCATTATTTATGGTTCTATAAAAGAAACAAAATTTAATTATCAATAAATAGGATATGAAATTTTGAACTATTCGCAAAAACATAACAACGACTATGTTTTTTAATAAAAAGAGGTACTTTTGTAATATCAAAATGACAAACAACAGAACAATATATCAAGCTTCGATAACAACTCAAATTTGGGTTGAAACTGCTGTTACATTCACTACAACAACTACTATTACCCCTTTGGGGTAAACATTCTACATATAATCCTAATTATTATATCCTTTTTTTTGGAAGAAAGAATAGTATTGGGCGTATAAAAAACAGTTGCTTTTTTCAAAATACAACACATAAACAAATTATCATCATTCGGATAGTTACAAAAATGACGATACGTTATTACATTAAAAAATAAATATAAACTTAGTATGAAAGTATTAAAATTTGGTGGAACTTCAGTTGCCAATGCGCAAAATATAAAACTCGTTATAGAAATCGTTAGCTACAAAGCAAAAGAAGAAAAATTAATCGTTATCGTTTCTGCTTTTAGCAAAGTTACGGACATGCTACAATTAGCATCTAAAAAAGCAGCCGCTGGTGACGAAAGTTTCAAAGAAATTCTGGCAGAAATAGAGAAAAAACATTTAGATGCTTTAAAAGAACTGATTCCAGTAAGCCAGCAAAGTGGTCTTTTGAGTCATATCAAGAGAATTGTCAATCACCTTGAAACATTATTAGATGGTTGTTATCTTTTGGGAGAATTATCGCTTCGAACTTCGGATACAATTTTGAGTTTTGGAGAATTGCTTTCTTCTTATATTATTGCAGAAGCGTTAAAACAAAATCTAAAGAATAGTGGTTACAAAGACAGTCGCGAACTGATAAAAACCAACAATCATTTTGGTAAAGCAGCTGTTAATTTTGAGATTACAAATAAATTAATATCTGATTTTTTTGATTCCAATGAAAATCAAGTAGTGGTAATGCCTGGATTTATAGCAGCCTCTTTAGATGGCATCAATACTACTTTAGGCCGTGGCGGTTCTGATTATTCTGCAGCAATTATTGCAGGAGCAATAAATGCAAATGAGTTAGAAATCTGGACTGATGTAAACGGAATGTTTACCGCAAATCCTAAAGTGGTAAAACAAGCTCAGCCAATTGCCTTTATATCCTATCAAGAAGCGATGGAGTTGTCGCATTTTGGTGCCAAAGTGCTGTATCCTCCAACAATCCAACCTGTATTAAAAAAGAATATTCCAATTCTTATCAAAAATACATTTGAACCAGAAGCTGATGGAACTTATATTTCTAATCAGGAAATGTCACATACAAATCCTGTAAAAGGAATAAGCCATATTGACAATATTACTTTAATTACGCTGGAAGGTTCAGGAATGATTGGCGTGACTGGCTCCTCTAAAAGACTTTTCGAAGTGCTGTCACAGGAAGAAATCAATGTGATTTTTATTACACAAGCGTCATCCGAACACTCCATTTGTATTGGAATTTTAAATAATGATGCTGAGATTGCAGAAGAAGCTATCAACAAAGCTTTTGAAGTTGAAATTTCACAAAATAAAATAGAACCTTGTATCGTAGAGAAAAACCTGTGCATCATTGCTCTAGTTGGTGAAAACATGAAGAATCATCAAGGATTGAGTGGTAGAATGTTTAGTACTTTAGGTAAAAACAATGTGAATATTCGCGCTATCGCTCAAGGTGCGTCCGAACGGAATATTTCGGCAGTTATTAATGAGAGAGATGTAAAAAAAGCATTAAATACTTTACACGAAAACTTTTTTGAAGAAAACACAAAACAGTTGAATTTATTTGTAATGGGTGTTGGAAATGTAGGTGAAAAATTTATCGAGCAAATTTACCAACAAAGGAAATTTTTAAAAGAAAATCTAAAAATAAATCTGCGTGTAATTGCCTTATCAAATTCACGTAAAATGTATTTTGATGAAGACGGAATTTCATTGAAAGAATGGCAATTCTTGTTAGAAACAGGAGAAACTGCCGATAAAGAAAAGTTTTTTTCAACTGTAAAAGAACTCAATTTACGCAATAGTATTTTTGTTGACATTACCGCAAATGAGAGTGTATCAAAAACTTATGAGCAATATTTAAAACGTAATATTGCGGTAGTAACTTGCAATAAAATTGCTTGTGCTTCAGAATATGACAATTATAAAAAACTAAAAAAACTGTCACAGCAATTTAATGCTCCGTTTCTGTTTGAAACCAATGTGGGAGCTGGATTACCGATAATTGATACCGTAAAAAACTTAGTTGCTTCTGGCGATAAAGTCAATAAAATTCAAGCGGTTCTATCAGGTAGTTTGAATTTTATCTTTAATAATTTTGACGAAAACAACAATTTTCATGATGTTGTGAAAGAAGCAGGAGTTCAAGGATTTACAGAACCTGACCCTAAAATCGATTTGAGCGGAATTGACGTAGCCAGAAAGATATTAATTCTGATTAGAGAAAGCGGTTACAAAATGGAAATCGATGCTATTTCAAATGAATCTTTCATGCCTGCTGAATGTCTAGACACCACTTCAAACGAAGCCTTTTTTAAATCTTTGAAAGATCACGCCTCCCATTTTGAAGCCATTTATCAAGAAGCTTTAAGCAAAGATTCAAGACTTAAATATGTAGCTCAATTTGAAAATGGAAAAGCAAATGATGGCTTACGATTCATCCCTAAAGATCACCCTTTTTATAATTTAGAAGGAAAGGATAATATCGTTTTATTCTTCACGGATCGTTATGTAGATCAACCCTTATTAATAAAAGGGGCTGGTGCTGGAGCAGCAGTTACCGCATCTGGAATTTTTGCAGATGTAATTAGAATTGGAAATAACTAATTAGTCGAAAGTGAAAAGTCTTGCTGTCGAAAGTGAAAAACTTGATGACAAAAAGGCTACAACTTTAGACTATAAGACTTTAAAAACTTTATGACTACTATTAAAATATTTTGCCCTGCAACCATTGCAAACCTCTCTTGCGGATTTGATGTCCTTGGTTTATGTTTAGAAACTGCAGGTGACGAAATGATTATTCACAAATCAGATATAAAAGGAGTTCGTATTACTAAAATTGTTGGTGCCGACTTGCCATTAGAGACCGAAAAAAATGTTGCAGGTGTAGCAGCTTTAGCAATGCTCGAAAATCTAGAAACAGCCTTTGGATTTGATATTGAAATTTATAAAAATATCAAAGCAGGAAGCGGAATTGGTAGTAGTGCTGCTAGTTCAGCAGGAGCTGTTTTTGGAATTAATGAATTACTTGGAAGACCATTTACCAGAAATCAATTAGTTTTATTTGCTATGCAAGGTGAAAAACTAGCTAGCGGAAACGCTCATGCAGATAATGTAGCTCCTGCCCTTTTGGGTGGATTTACTTTGGTTCGTAGTTCTGATCCATTGGACATCATTAAAATTGAAAGTCCATCAGAATTATATGCAACCGTAGTTCATCCCCAAATTGAGTTGAAAACTTCAGACGCACGCTCCGTACTAAAACAAAATATTTCCTTGAAAAGTGCTATTATACAATGGGGAAATGTAGGCGGATTAATTGCTGGTTTATACACCAAAGATTATGACTTAATTGGGCGTTCACTTCATGATGAAATCGTAGAACCGTTGCGAAGTGTTTTGATTCCAGGATTTGATTTGATAAAACAGACTGCATTAGAAAATGGCGCATTAGGATCCGGAATATCCGGTTCTGGACCTTCTATTTTTGCTTTAAGCAAAGGTGCAGCAACTGCTGAAAAAATTGCAAAAGCCATGAGCAAAGTTTATGAAAACATGAATTTACCGTACGAAATTCACGTTTCTAAAGTAAATGATGAGGGAATGAAAGTTATTATTTAAGATTTTTGATTAACGATTTTTGATTTCAGATGTAACTATGTTGCCAAAAATTACAAATCGTCATTCTCTTTTCTAAAGTACATGTTATGAATAAAATAATTTAAGAATTTTGATTAACAATTTATGATTTCAGATGTAACGACATCACTCAAAAATCATAAATCACAAATCGTTAATCGGCAATTAAAAAATCAAATGAAATACTACAGTTTAAACCATAATGCACCAAAGGTTTCTTTTCAAGATGCCGTAATACAAGGATTAGCAGCCGATAAAGGATTGTATTTTCCTGAAACAATAACGCCATTAGCTGCTGCTTTTTTTGATACTATCGAAAATTTAAGTAACGAAGAAATAGCTTATCAAGCGATTAAACAATTTGTAGATGATGAAATTCCTGAAGAAATATTGAAAGAAATCATTGCTGAAACTTTGTGTTTCGACTTTCCAGTGATTGAAGTAGAAAAAGATATTTACTCACTGGAACTTTTTCATGGTCCAACTATGGCTTTCAAAGACGTAGGTGCACGATTTATGTCTCGTTGTTTAGGTTATTTTAATAAAGACAAAAAAGATAGCAAAAACACCGTTCTTGTCGCTACATCAGGTGATACAGGTGGCGCTGTAGCCAGTGGTTTTCTTGGCGTAAAAGGCGTTGAAGTCATCATTTTATATCCTTCCGGAAAAGTGAGTGATATTCAAGAAAGACAATTGACTACTTTAGGTCAAAACATCACTGCTCTTGAGGTTGATGGCGTTTTTGATGATTGTCAAGATATGGTTAAAAAAGCATTCTTAGATACAGATTTAAAAGATAAAAACTTAACCTCAGCTAATTCAATTAATATTGCGCGCTGGTTGCCACAAATGTTCTATTTTTTCTTTGCGTTCAAAGCCCTAAAAAAACAGAATAAACCATTAATTTTCTCTTGTCCAAGTGGTAATTTTGGAAATATTTGCGCTGGTATTATTGCTAAAAAAATGGGATTGCCAATCGAACATTTTGTAGCTTCTACGAATGTAAATGATACAGTTCCACGATTTTTAGAAAAAGGTATTTACGAACCAAAGCCTTCCAAAGCTACGATCTCGAATGCAATGGATGTTGGAAATCCAAGTAATTTTATCCGAATTCAGGAAATGTATCAAAATGATTTAGCACAATTTAAAAATGATTTTTCATCCTATACTTTCTCTGATGAAGAAACTTTAAAAGCAATGAAAAGCATCTATAAAACAGACGGTTACATTGCTGAACCACATGGAGCAGTTGGTTATTTAGGATTAAGAAAAGAATTGCAAAACCATAAAAATGCGATTGGTATTTTCTTAGAAACGGCGCATCCTATTAAATTTTTAGATATTGTAGAACCTACTTTAAATGTAAAATTGCCTATTCCAACTCAAATAGAAAGCGTTTTAGACAAAGAAAAAGTGAGTGTGAAAATTAAAACGTATCAAGAGTTAAAAGAGTTTTTAATCCAATAAATAAAGTCACGCTTTAAAACTTTTACTTGATTCAAAATTATAATCCTTACCACAAATTTACCGATGCGTAAAAGATGGAGTAAGGATTTTTTTGTTTGGTATATATTCAAATAATTTATTGATAACATCTTTTTTATTAGCTCTCTTCGCAATTCTAGTTAATGAGAAAAAGTAGGTTATTTAGCCTCGATAGTAGCGGTATCCTTTATGCTTGGCGTTCAAGCATAAAGATATAGCGAATAGCGAGACGAATAGCGTTGCTGAAATCAAAATGTGTGCTCCTAATTGAACATGAGAATAGGAACTTTTACAAGTTAGTTTTTATTAAAAATAAAAGGCCTAAAGCTTTAAAAATTAAAAAACTAAGACTAATAATATCAATAAAGTAAGCAAAAAAAATATTTTAAAATCACCCATTGATTTACACATAAATTTTAACTACTTTTGCACAATAATAAGTTGTTTGTGTTCCCCTCTTTTAAGAATAGAAAAAACAACTTATCTTCACAAAAAAACAAAACGTAAGTAGTACTATTTTTTTGACTTTTATTAAAATTCGAACAGAGTCGTAATGCTTCAAAAAACTACCTGATAAAGTAGCTTCCCATATCAACATAATTTATTTAAAAAGAAGGAGAAAAAAGTTTATGACGAATCATAGCATGAATGCTGTTAGTTTTGAAATTGAATTATTGGACAAACATAAAGAGTATATCAATCAGTATAAATCGAATGATTTTTATTGGGGAGTTGGTATCGAAAATGAATGTTATTTAGAGTTTGAAAAACACCGAACGGTGGATAAAGATTTTTTGCTAACCAAGGGTCTGCATGAAAAGTACAGCGTGAATCATTTTAAGAATTACAAAGAAAATGTATTCGAAAATTCTTTGCTAAAAATCTTAACGGAAAAGGAATACCATATTCCTGTATTGATGAATTCGCATTCGTTTACAAAAACAGATGTGAATAATGAACACGAAACTTTAGATTTTATAGATAAGGAGCCTAATCAAGAGTATTCTGGAGTAAGTATATTTGATAAATTACAAAAAAATAATAGCTATTTTGTTGATGAACTTCAGAAAAAATTCATTTTTGATGGGGATACTATTGAATTTGTAACGCAAGATTTTTACAAAAAAGATGTTGATAGCGTTATTGCCGAGTTAGCAAATATCAAACAAGAATTTACAAATCACTTGCAAAACGGAATGGAGCAAGAAAATATTTTTTCGGAGTTTGGAAAAATAAAAATTTGCTCTGTCAATCATCCTTTTGCCATATTTGTGTCGAATAATGAAAATTACTCTGTTTTTAATAACATGACGTATCATTTTAATTTAACCATTCCGACAGAATTAAACGTGGAAGGTGAAATTAAAGATAAAATTGATTTCATAAAAAAACACCAGCGTACGATTCGATTGTTTCAGTGGTTGAGCCCGTTGTTTATGATTAAATTTGGGTCTTCTGATTATTTATCTCATAATGACATTGATGTAAATTTAACAAAGGCTTCGCAACGATGTGCTATGTCAAGATACATTGGTGTGGGAACTTATGATACGGATATAATGCAAACGGGTAAGATTGTACAAATGGATTTTACAGCACATCCAATGCATCAGAATCCGATGTGGTGGGTAAATCGCTACTCCGAAATATCAGACTACGAACAAATCGATAAAATTGGACTTGATATCAATTTTCACAAACATAAAAATCACGGTATTGAATTTAGAATGTTTGATTATTTTGAAGAAAAGCATTTGAAAGAAGTCTTACAATTTCTTGTTTTTATAATGGATCATTCTTTATTACACGAAATTGAAAATCCAATATGTAATTTAGAATGGAATAACTTTACATTTGAATCGATTGTTCACGGTAAAGAAACCGTTGTTCCAGCTGATTATATTGCTGTTTTAGAAGAAATGTTAGTGATCAATATTCCATCAACTGACCCAATAGAAATCTACAATCAGATCTATTCTAGTTTTCATGCTAAATATTATGAAAATGGTTTTTGTAGTTCGTTGTTAATTAAGAAAGACGCTATTTTGTCGTAATAATTAGGTAAGTTAATTTCATAAAAAAAAAGACTTTTTGAAGGTTTAATCCTTTAAAAAGTCTTTTTTTTTATTTTATATATTTAATTAATCGTGGTAGTAAAAAATCGCAGAGGAATAGCCTTTTTCAGGATCTGGATTTGCCCACCAATCTTTTCTCACTTCAGCAAAATAGTTATAATTATCATAACCTGCTTGCGATTGCAAAGGATAAATCACTTTACCATCTACTCTGTACGCTTTCTCGGTTTCAGTTTCGGGAACGACTACCACAATATGACCGGATTTATTTAGGATAAATCTTTTTGCAGAGATAATTCCTACTCCACCATTTTCATTGACTCTTTTTTGAAGTTCATCAACATTATCGATTTTTTGCCAACCAAAATTATTAGATGCTTCTTCAAACCAATCATAAAGATAATTGGAGTAAAAAGGTCTTACGGTATCATTAAAAATTAAGGGTACTTCGTTTCCTTTTTCTAACTCCTCTATTGCCTTATCAGTCCATCGCAACCTTGGAATGTATACTTTAGTAAAAAAACAATAATCAAATGTGTACACATTGCAATACGTATCGGCTTCATCCTTCTCGTATCTAAAACTTTTTGACACATTTAATTTGTCAATAATTTTTTTTATGGAAGCTTTTTTAGTCTCTACATTCGTTAGATCTCTAAAAGGAATATCAGGATTGCCTATTGGCTTGTAAGTTTCTTCTTTAGTATCCAGACTTGATTTTGAACTTGGTTCAAAATTAGGAATTTCTATATCGGAACCTTTATGTGTCGTTTCATCAATAAGTTCTAAATCTTTTGAACACACAAAACCCTCTTTATCAGTGTTTAAAAGCTTTACTTTCCACCAATCAGACTCCGTGTTATCAAGTAATTTAACGGTATGCCTAAAAGGAATATCTGCTAAAATCGTAGAATTATCCATCGTCGGCGGAAAATCTCTAAGATTTAATGACGAAGTTGCTACTCTATATTTCATAGTAATCTAATTTAAAACCTAAATTATTTGATGCCAAAATACTAAAAAGCGCTAAGATTACGGCAAAACTAACTAGTTATTTTATAAAAAAAACAAAATTCAGACTAGATGTTGCTGATTACTACATTGTTTGCTTAAATTTCACATTTTTTTTATCAATCTGAAAGTCAAAATATTTTGAAATATTATTCAGATGCAAAAACAATCGAAAGGAAATTACAACATTCTTTTTTATCTTTGAAAACGTAAAACTAAAATCCAATTATTTCGCATGATTACAATTGCAACCCTTGAGGACGTTTCCGCATTAAACACATTAATAAACTCCGCTTATCGTGGAGAATCATCTAAAAAAGGGTGGACTACTGAAGCGAATCTCTTAGAAGGACTTAGAACTACGGAACAAGAATTGAAAGATAGTATATTAAATCCTGCTAATACGATTTTAAAATTTACAGAAAAAAAAAGTATTATTGGTTGTGTATTGCTAGTTGCAAAAGAGCAGCAATTGTATTTAGGAATGTTGACCGTTTCTCCTGAATTACAAAATAGTGGTGTTGGAAAAAAATTGCTAAAACAGGCAGAAATTCATGCTCACGAAAAAGGATTGCCAAAAATTGTGATGACTGTTATTTCGGTTCGAGAAGAACTTATTGCTTGGTACAAACGCAATGGTTATGTAGATACTGGATCCAGAGAACCTTTTCCGGCAAGTGAAGTTCATATTCCGATTTCAGATACACCTTTAGAGTTTATAGTATTAGAAAAGATTGTTTTGTAATACATATTAGTCCAATGAGAGCATTTAAGTTTTGAATTAAATATTATTATTTGATAGCTATATTACTAATCCATCTAATCACTTATTATTTAGGACGAGATTAAATTATTTCTTAAATTTTCTAACTGCATTATTCAACTTTTTATTCGCTGAGATCTCGCGTAAGGGATTGCGGCGGTATCCTTTATTTTTTGATAAAAAAATAAAGATAAAGCCAAAAGCCCGACCCCAAGCAACGCGAAATAGCAATTCAAATACTAGTTTTCTGCTTGGGGTTACGCCCAAATTGCACAATCGGCTAGCTATTTTTAGAATAAGTTTAGGTTATTGCATGGCATAAACGCTACTTTTGCCAAGTGAAAAAATCAGTTTCAATTATTGGAGGAGGTCCGGCAGCGCTTGTGCTAGCTGCTTTCCTCGATTGCAAGAGGTTTAACGTTACCATTTACGAGAAAAATAAAACACTAGGTCGAAAGTTTCTGGTTGCTGGAAAAGGTGGTTTTAACTTAACTCATTCTGAACCTTTAGAGGAGATGATCAATCGCTACTCGCCTCCCAATTTCCTTGAAAAATCATTACGGAATTTTGATAATCAAAATTTACGCGATTGGTTAAAAAGCATTGGTATTCCAACTTACGTAGGCAGTAGCAAAAGAGTATATCCGGAAAAAGGAATAAAACCAATCACCGTTTTAAACGCTATTTTAATGGTTCTTGAAAAGCAAGGAGTTGTTATTAAATACAATCATACTTGGACAAATTGGGGAAATAATCAATCTCTTATTTTTAATGAAAATATAGAAATAAAATCTGACTATACAATTTTTGCTTTAGGCGGCAGTAGCTGGAAAGTAACGGGATCAGATGGATTATGGGTTGATTTATTTAAAACAAAAGAGATTTCTACCGTACCTTTTCAAGCTTCCAACTGTGGATATCAAGTAAACTGGTCCGAAGATTTTATTTTGCATTATGAAGGTTGTCCGCTTAAAAATATTGCTATTAGCTGTTTGAATAAAAAACAAAAAGGCGAAGCGGTAATTACTCGTTTTGGTTTAGAAGGAAATGCGATTTATGCATTGAGTCCACAAATTCGCCAGGAATTAAGCATTCAACAAATAGCGACTATTTTTTTAGATTTAAAACCAACACTGAATCAGGAAGATATTGCTCAAAAAATCAAGAATACTAAATTTAAAAAGACCAGCGAAACACTTCAAAAGGAACTGAAATTAACTCTAGCACAAATTGGACTTTTAAAAAAATACCTTTCCAAAGAAACCTATTTAAATCCAATATTATTAGCACAAAACATCAAGAATTTACCTATCAAAATTACTGATATGGCACCAATAAACGACGCTATATCAACTATAGGAGGTATTTCTATTGATGCCGTTGATACCAATTTCCAGTTAAAAAAAATGGAGAATTACTATTGCGTGGGCGAAATGCTAGATTGGGATGCTCCTACTGGCGGTTATCTCCTTCAAGCTTGTTTTAGCATGGGAGCTCACCTTGCAAGACATTTGAATCAGATTTCATAACATTATTTACAAAACCATTTCTTCAAACAAACGCTGTGCTGTTTCTTCCAAATTAGTACTAAATCCCGGATGTGGTCTTGATGTCTGAATTGCTGAACTTCGTAAAGCCGTCAACCAACGAAACCGCTCGGAAAGCTCGAATTGTGCTATAGGTCCACCGTTTTTAACTCCATGCGCAATTTTCTGAAAAGACTCTAGGTTTAATTGGAATTGATCAACATCAAATTCACTACAAAGCATTTCTATTTTTGACTTTTCAATAGTAAAAAGCATCTTTATAAACTTGGCTCTTTTGCAAAAAAGAATAATACCTACATTGAGGAATTCTTCGCGTTCTACCCTTGGTACAACACGGATTACCGCATACTCATATAAGTGTTTTTCTTGCATTTTGGGCTTCATTTATAAAAATTTCAGAATGATTTAATCGTATTAGTAAAAACTGAAGATAAACTTCCCGAAGCGCTTCGGGAGTTTCCTCACTATCCTCCCAAACTAACCATTCTTCTGGAATCAAATTAACAATAGATTGTAAAACTTCTGGAGATAAAATAGCTTTAAAGTCTGCATCTACTTCTTCTAAAACAGCAGCTTGTGGCAACAAAACATGATCTTTTATTAACGCAAAAGGACTTTGCGCATGTTTTTCCCAATTGTTCCAAGAATGGTGAAAATACAAACAAGCACCATGATCGATAAGCCATAATTCTTTATGCCACATTAACATATTTGTATTTCTAAAAGTTCGATCTACATTTGTAATATAAGCATCAAGCCAGACTATTTGCGAAGCTAATTTTGCATCGACAACTGTTACAACGGGATCATAATTTATAGCTCCCGATAAATAATGCATCGCTAAATTAAGTCCTTGA
>CBDUEE010000055.1:0-13732 GCA_965366105.1 uncultured Flavobacterium sp.
GTATTAACATATGAAAAAAGTATTTAATTTATTTGATTTTTCAGAAAAAGTCAATTTTAGAACCGAAATTTTAGCAGGATTAACTGTTGCCATGACTATGATTCCAGAATCGTTGTCCTTTGCCATATTAGCTGGTTTTCCACCATTAATGGGTTTATACGCTGCTTTTATTGCTGGTTTAGTTACAGCCGTTTTTGGAGGTAGACCCGGAATGATTTCTGGTGGAGCAGGGGCGACAGTGATTGTTTTAATCGCACTAATGCAATCAAATGGTTTAGAATATGTATTCGCAGCAGTGGTTTTAGCGGGTGTTTTACAAATTTTTGTGGGTATATTTAAACTTGGTAAATTTATCCGACTCGTCCCACAACCTGTTATGTTTGGATTTGTCAACGGTTTAGCAGTTGTTATCTTTATGTCGCAACTTGAACAATTTAAAACAAAAGTTAACGGAGAAATAGAATGGCTATCAGGAAGTCCGTTATGGATTATGATAGGTTTAGTAGCCCTGACAATTGTTATTATAGTGTTTTTGCCTAAAGTTACAAAAGCGGTGCCTGCCTCATTAGTTGCTATTATGGTACTATTTGCATTGGTTTTCTTCTTTGGAATCGAAACAAAAACAGTAAAAGACATTGCTTCAATCAGTGGTGGTTTTCCTCCCTTTCACATTCCAAATATTCCGATCAATTTCGAAATGTTGCAAATTATATTTCCTTATGCTTTAATTATGGCTTCGGTTGGATTAACGGAAGGTTTGCTTACGCTGACTTTAGTTGATGAAATCACAGAAACCAAAGGAAATGGAAATAGAGAATGTATTGCCCAAGGGAGTTCTAATATTTTAAATGGTTTTTTCTTTGGCATGGGCGGTTGTCCTATGATCGCACAAACATTAGTCAATCTTTCCGCTGGTTCTAGAGCACGATTGTCTGGAATTATTGCTGCTTTAGCGATATTGATTATCATTTTATTTGGCGCTCCTGTAATTGAACGATTGCCTATGGCAGCACTAGTTGGTGTAATGTTTATGGTTGCGATTGGAACTTTTGAATGGGCAAGTTTTCGAATCATTAATAAAATGCCAAAACATGATATTTTCGTTGGAATAGTAGTAGCTGTAATTACTATTGTACTACACAATTTAGCCTTAGCAGTTTTGATTGGGGTAGTAATTTCTGCTTTAGTATTTGCTTGGGAAAGTGCCAAAAGAATTCGTGCTAAGAAATATATAGATGAAAAAGGAGTGAAGCATTACGAAATATATGGTCCTTTATTTTTTGCTTCTACAACTGCTTTCTTGGAAAAATTTGATGTAGCGAATGATCCAAACGAAATAATAATTGATTTTAAAGAAAGTAAAATTACGGATATGAGTGCTATTGATGCGGTCAATAAAATCACCGAAAAGTATGCAAAGCTTAATAAAAAAGTACATCTACAACATTTGAGTACAGATTGTAAAATTTTGTTGAAGAATGCGGATCAGATGATTGAGGTAAATATTTTAGAAGATCCTACCTATAAAGTAGTTGTTGATTGAGTATGAAAAACTTCACAACTATAATTACTTTAGGAAGAAGTTATAGCTGTGAAGTATATACTATCTAAAATTATATTTTCATTGCTTCGGCTGCTAATCTGCCTGTTTTTAAGGCTGCGTTGATGGAGCCATTTAATAAATTATCCCCACAAATAAATAGTGAATCAGAGATTTTAATTTCAGAAACTGGAATTTCATTTCGTACACTTTCCTGAGTTGGCAACGCATATTCAATACGGTACGTTTTCAGCATTTTCCATGGATTTACTTTTTCTCCATACCATTGTTTTAATTCTTTTTTCATGTTTTCTGCTAAAGTCGCATTATCAATATTAGGAATTCCATTATAGGAGACAGAAATCAATACTTTCCCCTTTGGTGCGTAAGCTAAAGATACATTGGACATGACGGTCAGATTATTAACCCATTTTTTATTTTTCGATGCGTTTAATACCACTACCGCTTTTTCAGTAGGGGCTTCACTAGCTTCAAAATACACATTAGTTACCTGATGTGATGTCATCTTTTGCTTAGAAAATAATTTTTGGGTAAGAACAGTTGCGGTCGTAGCCAAAAGGATTTGGTTGGCTTCAAAAATAGTTCCTTCTAGAGTGGTTACTTTGTTTCCATCAATAGACGTTACTTTTGTATTGTATTGGATACTATCTTTTGGAAGCATAGCAACTAATTGTTTTGGTATTTCTTCCATTCCTAAAGCGGGAACAGCCACATCGCCATCAGAAAACATTTTCATCACAAAATCAAACATTCTTCTAGAAGTCTGCAATTCATTTTCTAAAAAGATTCCAGACATAAAAGGAGCGTAAAAACGTTCAATCATTTTTGGACTAAAACCATAATCAGCCAGTTGTTTGCTTGTCGTTTGTTCGGGTTGCTGAAAAATTTCTTCGACAGTTAATTTTTTTAATCTATTTTTTAACCAAAGTGTGTTTATTTTATCTTTTAAAGTACCAACAGGAGCGAAAAGAGTTGCTAATGCTGCCGAAGGTCTTCGAAAAGGATCTGCAATTTCAAACTTACCTCCATCATAGAGAACGGTTGCTCCTGGTAACATTTTTTTTAGGTTTAAATCATTATAATTTAGTAAAGCATTAGTTTCAGGATAAGCGGTCAAAAGAACTTGAAAACCTCTGTCTAATAAAAATCCCTCATGAGAGTCCGTTTTTATTCTTCCTCCCGCACGTTCTGTCGCTTCTAAAAGTAAAACTTTTCGTCCTTGACGGTGCAAATATACAGCAGCGGATAATCCAGCCAGTCCAGCTCCAATGATAATTATATCTTGTTTCATGATTTTCAATAATAGTTATACAAAAATACATCAAATTGAGTTTTCTATTGTCCAAAATATGGGATAATTTGCTGTTATATTATACTATTTAGACTATGCTTTATTGAATGGTAAGTTTCATTAATAAATCGGTTTGTTTGTCATTTCCCAAGGTAAAAATATGTTTATCAAAAACAACAAAACCATTTTTAGTATAAAATTGAAGTGCTCTGTAATTCTCTTCCCACACACCAAGCCAAACGTATGTTTTAGTCTTACTTTTTGCAATACTTATAGCTTTGTTAATTAATAGATGTCCAATGTTCTTACCGTGAAAAGTTTGCAAAACATAAATACGATGTATTTCTAAGGCATCAGTATCAATAACTTCTGTTTGGGCATCATCAAAGTTTATTTTGAGATAACCAATAACTTCTCTATTTGAATAAGCTATAAAAAACTGAGAATTAGTATTGTTTAATTCCGTTGTTAATTGTGTTATATTCAAGTTATTTTTAATATAATCTTCAAGATTTTCAGCGCTATTAACGGCAGCAAAGGTTTCTGTAAACGTCTGTATGCTTAGTTTTTGTAGTATTTCCAGATCAGCTACTGTTGCTATGCGGATTTCAATTGAATTCATTTGGCACAAAACTTATAATATATTTTAACTCAAAAATACACAAATAAAGCCATAAGTTAGTAAGAGCTCTATTATACTATTTAATAAATCAATATAAATAGTCTTCGTTTGTTGTTTTCAATTAGTATTTTTGAGGAAATAAATAGAAAGTACTTAAAGAATATTGAATATGAAAATTGTAATATCACCAGCCAAGTCGTTAAATTTTGAAAAAGAATTACCTACTCAATTACATACAGAATCTTTATTTCTAAAAGAATCGCGACAAGTTCATAAAGTTTTAAAAGAAAAAAATCCCTCTGAGTTATCAGATTTAATGAGTATTTCGGATAAACTAGCTGATTTAAATTGGAAGCGAAATCAAGATTGGAAAACGCCATTTACGACTTCTAATTCTCGTCCAGCCGTCTATACTTTTGATGGCGATGTTTATACAGGTTTAGATGCGTATACAATTCCATTAAATAAATTAGATGCCTTACAAGATCGATTAAGAATACTCTCAGGTTTGTACGGTTTGCTGAAACCATTGGATTTAATGCAAGCTTATCGACTAGAAATGGGAACCAAATTACCCATTGGCGAAAGCCTAAACTTATATCATTTTTGGAAACCTATAATCACTAAAGCACTGAATAAGGAACTCGAAGAAGGGGAATTATTTGTCAATTTAGCGAGTAATGAATATTTTTCGGCCATTGATGTGAAAACTTTGAAAGTTCCAGTAATTACTCCAGAATTCAAAGATTATAAAAATGGTAAATTAAAGATAATCAGTTTTTTTGCTAAGAAAGCTAGAGGAATGATGGTGCGATACATTATTGATACAAATGCAGAAACTATCGAAGATTTAAAAGGATTTAATTACGATGGGTATCAATTTGATGCTAATTTATCAGAAGAGAATCAACTCGTTTTTACTAGATAATATGTAGTACCTCAAACTAAAAAAGCCAAATTAAGTAATAAATTTGGCGTTTTTAGTTTTTATAAAAGTAAATTAATGCATGGCATCAGCAGGATTTATTTTGTTCTTTCCTTTTTTAATTAAAAGAATGAAGGGAATACACAATAAAAATAACGCACCTAAGTACAGAAAAATATCCATATAGGATAATACGGAACTTTGTACCATTACTTTATATTCAATTGCTTTGTAAGCTTTTCCTAAAGCTTGATTTTCAGTAAAACCTTTGGACATAAATCCCATTTTGAGCTGTTGTACTGTTTGTTGTACTTCAAAAGAGGTTGTATTAAGATGCGCAATAAGATTCACGCGATGTTCTTGATTGAATCTTGCAATAAATGTGGTAATAATAGCAATTCCAAAAGAACCTCCCAATTGTCTCATCATTCCTGTAAAAGCAGCTCCTTCGCCAATACTTTTCCCTTTCAAAGTTGATAATGAGAGTGTTGTAATAGGAACAAATAGTAATCCCAATCCAATTCCTCTTAATATTAATGGCCAAAACATGTGTTCCTCACCAGAATCAGGTGTAATAACGTGTTGCATCCAAAAAGTAAAAAAGAAAAACACCAGAAAACCTGCAGCCACCATATAAGTTTGCGGAACACCACGCTGAATCATTTTACCTATAAAAGGCATCATAATCCCCGTAGTAATCGAACTTGGTATCAATAATAAACCAGCATCTAAAGCACTCCAACCCAATACTGATTGGGTATAAATAGGAATAATAAAGGTAGAACCATACAACCCGAATCCAAGAATAAAACACATTATGGTTCCTATTCTTAAATTAGAATCCTTTAGAACTCTTAAGTTTACAATAGGATATTTATATGTAAGTTCTCTCCAAACAAAAAGCAATAATCCAAATACGCTAACCACGCTTAATGTAATGATGACTCCGTTATTAAACCAATCGTCTTGTTGACCGTGTTCTAAAACAAATTGTAACGAGCCAATGAATGCAGTAAGGAATACAATTCCCCACCAATCGACTTGACTAGCTTTTAATTTTTCACCATATTTAGGACTTTTCACAAAAGAAAGCGTCAATAAAGTAGCAATAATTCCTAGTGGAATGTTGATGTAAAAAATATAAGGCCATGAAAAATGATCTACAATATAACCACCCAAAGGCGGTCCCAGAGTAGGGCCTACAATAACGCCCATACCATAAATTGCTTGTGCCATTCCTCTTTTGGCCATAGGATAACTCTCGGTAATTATGGTTTGAGCAGTGACTAATAATGCACCACCACCTAATCCTTGAATAAATCTAAAGGTTACTAATTCCCAAATATTATCCGCATTACCGCATAAAAATGAAGCTACAGTAAATATAATAATAGAAGCAGCAAAATAATTCCTGCGTCCAAATTGTTGTGAAAGCCAGCTTGTCATTGGGATTACAATAACATTAGCAATCGCATAAGCAGTTATAACCCATGCCACGTCGGTCAACGAGGCGCCAAGACTACCTCGCATGTTATTTAATGCTACATTTACAATTGTAGTATCTACAATTTCAAGCATAGCGCAAAGAACGGCTGTAATGGTTATAATGACTCTTCTAAAGCCATATTCTACTAAATCATCTTCTCCGGTTTCTACCATTTTATACTAAATTGTAAACTATCATTTTCTTTAAAAAAACATTCCTTTTTTTGACACTTAATAGTATGTCAAAATTTAATTTAATCTAAGTGAACATCTACATCAACGTTCATTCCAGGACGAAGCAATTTTATCTTTTCTGGATCATTTGTTGTATTCAAACTTATTTTAACTGGTAATCTTTGAATTGTCTTTACAAAATTTCCTGTTGCATTATCTGGTGGTAATAAAGAGAATCTAGATCCTGTTGCTGGAGAGAATGAAGTAATTGTTCCTTCAAAATTATAACCTGGATACGCATCTACTTTCACTGTCACTTTTTGACCAATAATCATTTTATTTAATTGCGTTTCTTTGAAATTAGCTATAACCCATGCCTCCTTGTTATTGATGATATAAAATAACGATTGTCCAGGTTGTACAAGTTGTCCTGGCTGAATATCAATTTTTGAAACTTGACCGTCAATTGCAGCAGTAATTACAGTGTATGTTAAGTTCAATTTTGCAGCATCAAGCATTGCTTTTGATCTTTTTATATTAGCTGCAGCAACTTGTGTCTGTTTATCAGAAACTTTAGATTTTGCAACAATTACTGATTTTTGAAAAGCACTCGCTCTTTCTTGCTGTTGTAAAACACGTACTTGGCTTTCTGCTTCCAATTTTGCAGCTAAGGCTTGCTCATATTGTTGTTTTGTAATCGAATGACTTTTGTACAAATTATCATATCTATTATAATCACTCGTGATACGTCCTAATCTAATTTTTGCAGATTCAATATTTCCACCTGCAGACAATACATTGGCATCAGATACGGATATGCTCGCCAAAGCACTACCAATATCAGCTTTTGTAACTTCAAAACTGCCTTCAGCTCCAACCATAGCAGCATTAGCTTCTTCAATCTTCAAGAGATAATCTCTTTTGTCAATTGTAAAAAGAGTATCTCCTTTCTTGACAAAATCATTGTCTTTAATATATACTTTATCCACATAACCCGAAACTCTAGGAATGATAGGATTCATGTTTTTTTCAATTTGTGCATCATCTGTTTCCTCATGAGATAGAGAATGCATGTATTTATAAGTTCCATAAACTCCACCTAAAATTACCAAAGCCGATAGGATAATAATAAATTTTGTATTTGTTTTTTTCTTTTCCATAGGATATGATTATTTTTGTGCAATAGTGAAGGTTTGTGATAATTGACCAGTAACGGAGAGTAACTCGTAATATTTTTGAATAGTATTAACTTTAGCCAAAGCTTTATTAATTTTAGAGCTAAGCTGTTCTACATCAGCTTCTAGTAAGTCATTAGTGTCCGAAAGTCCGTTGTCATATTTGTCTTTTACGATTCGGTAATTTTCAGTAGATTGTTCTTCTGCTTCATCGTAAACTACACTTTGTTTTAAGGTTAAATCGTACTCTTCGATTGCCTTTTTTACCTGAATTTTAATGTAATCCGTTAGTATGGATTCTGAGTTTTGTACTTCAAGATATTTACTTTCGGCTAGCTTTACAAGTGTTCCGTTTTTAAGAATCGCACTTAAATCATAAGAAATTCCAACCCCAAAATTCATCGCATTTTGAACCGTAATTACATTGCTTAGGTCAAGCGCAGTATAGCCTCCCACTAACGCAATAACTGGATAATAAGCACTTTTTGCTATTTTGATATTAGCTTTACTCGCTTTCCCTTGAAATCGCATCGCTTCTAGATCTTTACGATTTTCTAATGCGGGTAGTTCACTTGTAGGAGCACTAGCTACTTGAAAATCAGAAAAGTCTTCTTCCCGAATTACCAACTTAGTATTTGGATTTAATTTTAAAAGTGTAACCAAATAAAAGTTGATTATTTTTAAATTATTATTCGTTTCATCCAACGATAATTGAATTTTAGAAGTTTGTAATTTTGATTTTAAAAGATCATTTCTAGGAATAATTCCATTTTTTTCAAGCTCAATAAAATCTTTTACACGTTGTTGCGCACTTTTTTGATTTTCTTTTAGCAGTTCAATAGTTTTTTGAGCTTTATATAAACTAGCATAATAATCAATTACTCGTATGGCTATTTCTTCTTTTGTTTGCGAAGCGGTTGCCATTTCAGCCTGATACAAATTTTCATGAACCGCAATGCTATTTTGGATTTTAAAACCAGAGAAAATAGGAACACTTGCATTCAATTGTCCAATCATAATTTGATTGACAACTGGAAGTTGTTGTGCGCTGTTATTTTGATTTAATTTAAAATCAATAGAAGCATTAGCCAATCTTTGATATTGTCCTGAGAGTTTCAAATCTGGATATTGATTGTTTTTTGTGGATTGCAACTCGTACTTTTTGGTTTTTACTTTCGTATTTGCCAACGTTACTTCATTGCTTTTATCCCAAGCCAGATTGATAGCTTCGTTCAAGCTTAAACTTGTTTTTTCTTGTGCTTCTAATGATGAAATTCCAATAAAGAAAATCCCATAGAGCATGAATTGACTAACTTTCATAAATTAGAAGTGCTTTAATTGTTTGTTGAATGTGCTTTGTCAAATTGGTTTGTATGTAATTGTTGTATAAATCTTCGGTATTCAAGTTTAATAAATTCTCGAAGAAAGGTTTATTCATATAAAAATGAAAAAAAGTACCAAGAATTGTAGGTGTAATAAGCGGAATAATAACATCCTTTCTAAAAATTCCTTTTTTCTGACCTTCTTCAATAATAGTTTCAAGGGATTTTAAATTTCCTTTTTTTAAATCAGAGAAATTTTGCAAACTTTTCTCTCTCTTTTTTGAAGCAAATTCGAAATGTAAAATTCTATAAATTCCTCTATTACTATTGATTCTATTGATGTACAATTCAATGAGTTTATTGATTTTTTCAATAGGCTCAAGGTCTTCTAGTAGTAAATGATCTATTTGATTTTTAAGATCCGAAGTCCTGTAAACGATAAGTGATTCCAATAATCTTTCTTTGGAACCAAAATAATAGGAAACCATAGCAACATTGATTTTTGCTACTTTTGCTATGTTTCGAATCGAAGATCCTTCAAATCCTTTTTCTGTAAAAAGAGTTTCGGCAACCTCGAGAATTTGAATTTGTTTATCGTTGAAATTACTTTTCAATGGAAGTTAATTTATTTCAGCAAAATTAAACAAGTGTTTAATTTAAACAATCGTTTAATTTTATTTTTAACATAATTTTAACATAAAATTTATCTTTTTTTTTATTAAAATAATGGATTACAGTCGTTTAAAATTTAAGTGAATCTTGCTTGAGTTTTATTGTATTATCTGCATCGAATATAAAATATAAAGAATTGCATTAATTGGTAAATGAATTGACTCTACTAAATAGAATTAAATTCTCGATGCAATACACGAATTATTCGTAATTGTGAATATCTATTTTATAAATTACCAATTTATTTTCCTTTAAAATCTATCTTTGACTTCCTAAAAAAAACAGAGATGAGCACAATTTGGTATGAATGCAAAGTAAAATATAGAAAAACAGATGAAACTGGTGGGCAAAAGATTACAACCGAACCGTATTTAGTAGATGCTATGTCGTATACAGAGGCAGAGAGCAGAATTACAGAGGAGATGTCTGCTTACATTAGCGAAGAATTTAAAATTACCAATATAAAAATGGCTAATTACGCCGAAATACATCCTTTTGAAAATGCCGATCGATGGTTTAAATCAAAAGTTTCATTGCTGGCTTACGACGAAGAAAGCGGAAAAGAACGTAAGACCAATATGTACTTATTAGTTCAGGCCAATGATGTAAAAGAGGCATTTGATAATACTACTGGTGTTATGAAAGGTACGATGGGAGATTACTCTATTCCTGCTATTTCAGAATCTCCTATCATGGATGTTTTTCCTTATTTTTCTGGTGAAGAAGGGGAGTTAGAGCAATTAGAAAAGTTCAATGCAATCAAAGCTTCTAGACCTGAAGTAGTGGCAGAGATAGAAGATCACATGGAATTTGCTGTTGAAGAAGAAGTTATTTCTTAATATTCTTAATCTGTTGGGTATATTATCTCCTTAAAATAACTATACCCAACGGCTTAAATGCTGTTTTCATAATAGTTTCAAAAGTTAAACTTATTTTAGATTCATAACTCTTAAATTTTGACTTTTTTGTACTTTATGTATTTGTCACTAAATAGTTTATTTGGTTTCATGTAAATCGTATTTATTGAAAATGAATTCATAAGATGTTGTATATTGAATTGTATAAAAAAGATAAATAAATACCCATTATAGTTCATGTATAAAGTTTTTACAATTCAATAGTAGTACAATTATTTTTTTCTACAAATCTTCCAAATTTCTTCAACTTGCCGTAATCTTTTACAAAATCTTCATTTTCGAAAATTGTCTTTCCTCCAACCAAAACCCTTGTAATAACGCCTTTATTTCTATTCACTAATCGTTCATAGTTTCCGAATTCTTCAATAGGTTCAATTTCAACTTTTTCCGTTATGTTGCTAAAATTTTCAGGATTTAAAATTACTAAATCCGCTATTTTTCCTTTGGCTAAATAACCACAATCTAAATCAAACCAATCTGCTTGCTCTTTGGTAAGCCTCCAAATACATTTTTCCATGGTCATTATAGAATTTCCTTCATCGATGGATTCCTGTACTGTTTTTATCATTTTTAAAGGGAAATTATAAAAAGCCATGTTGTTGAGATGTGCACCAGCATCTGAAAAACTAATCAAATTGTATGGGGAGTTATATAGGTCTTTGTACTTTTCTTTACGGTCATTTGCAATGGTTGTGGTCCATCTTATTTTTTTATCATACTTAATAATAGTATCTAAAAATACGTCGACAGGATGTCTATTTTTCTCTTCTGCTATTTCATAAAAGTTTTTACCAATTAAACTGGTATCGGGGCAATCAAGTATAACTGCTTTACTTAAATCTTTGTGCCATACTTTTGGTGCAAATTTTTTCTTTATTTCTTTTTTAAAATTATCTCTAAACTTAATATCCGTAATGAGTTTATCTCTTTTATCTAGTTCTTTTGCAAGGTGACGTAGGGCTTCTCCGCTCGGAAATTCTTCAAACATAACAGAATCTACACCATCGTAATAAACCGTAAAGGGACACGGTGGTGATTGCATCCTGAAATTTGCATTTCCTAAAATATTTATGCCTCTTGAAGCAAATGCAATTAAGGGATAAATATAGCGATCACCAATTAAATCCATCATTGCAATCATAGTCGTTTTTAGTGGTTTTCTAAAAATACCAGTACTGGCCAACATATAATTAAATGCATTAACTCTAGTAACCAAATTGGGAGCGCCCTGAAGAATAGCATCTCTTTTTCTCAGTAATTCAATTAAACTTTTTCGTTCTTTCCAAGACGAGTAGAAGGAAGGTGTTTTATGCGACCAATATCGATCGCCATCCATTTTATCCCAAGGATTATCCATAGTAGATAATCCTATAAAACCTTCATTCAGAGCATCGTTCAACATGTTGAGCATAATTTGCTCTTCTTGCTTTGTGGCAGAGACATTATCCAGTAGAGAACGCTTTATTCCCATTGCTTTCATTCGAATATCAGAATGACCTACAAAAGAGGCAACATTGATTCCTAAAGGTAATTTATTAATGTATGATTTCCATTGTTCTGGTGTGTTCCAAGTTTTATCTTTTTCTAATAAGGGCAGCATGACTTCTCTTGGTATCGCTTCTACTCTTGTAAATGAATCGGCAGTATCTTCTGGTGTGTTAAATATTGCAGAAACCGAACAGCTTCCTAAAATTACAGTTGTAACACCATGTCTTGCAGATTCTTTAAGTCCTGGAGAAGCTAGAATTTCTGCATCATAATGGGTATGCGAATCTACAAAGCCCGGAACAACCCATTTTCCTTCGGCATCAATTATCTGTACATCGTTATCTGCGCACAAAATAACTGAACCGATTTCTTGTATTAGACCATTAGCAGCAATTAGTATATCTTGTACAATAGCTTTTTCATCGAAAATTCCAGAGAAAAACAATCCATTTTTGATGAGTATTTTCATGATTAAAAATCTTTATTAAGTATTTCTTCCATACAGTATTCTGCGATTGCGGTAATAGTTAGAAAAGGATTTACTCCAATGCTTGCAGGTATTAAGGCACCATCGGTTATATACAAATTTTCATATCCTCTTACTCTTCCAAAAAGATCGGTTGTTTTCCCAAGTACAGCGCCACCAAGTGGATGATAACAAATATCTGCACCATACCCTTTTTTCCAAAGTAATCCAGATGGAGTTCCACCGTTAGCCTTGTTCATTTTTTTAACGAAATACTTAGCATTATCAACAGTATGCTTAAAATTTTTCTCCTCCCAGTGAACTCGAATGTCGTCAATAGAAGGATCATACGAAATACGACCTGGAATGGGAACTTTATTGATTACTAAATATAATGCGGTGTAAACTTCCATTCCCATTGGCAACGGAGATATTTCGGCAAAAAACGAATGCTTTTTATCATTCCAATTGTCGATTCCTGAAACCGGAATAGTGGATTGTTTTGATCCAGTACCAGTGCTATGGTTTTTATCTGTCGCTTCATCCTCAACACGATTAAATAGCGTATTTACCATATTTCGACCAGTCATAATATTTCCATTGTTTCCCCAATTACTTCCAACACTCGGGTCAAATTTTGTCATTTTTCCTTTATGTATAGCCGTTAACAAAAGCTTAGAGGTACCTAAACTTCCTGCATTTAGAAACAGTTTTTTGCAATTTATAGTTTTCTTTGCTACTACTAATCCCTCTGTATTAATAATGTCTACAAAAACAGTATATCCTTTTTCTGTTTCCTTAAAATAATCTACTCGATGTAAGTCTTGAATCGTTAAAAGTCCTGTTTTAAGTGCTTTTTTTAAATATGTTTTTTCAAGGCTTTGCTTACCATGATTGTTGCCATAAATTACTTCTTTTGCTAAAGCTGATTTAGGAACTTCTCCCGCTTCCTCTTTCTTCATATAATCGAACGAATATACATTTGGAACTCTAATGGTTTTAAATCCAGCATGATGAGCCTCGCTTTCTCCTACTCTGGCAAACTTATAGTAGGGCGTTTGAGCATAATAGTCGTCAGATATTTCATTAACTTCAAGTTCTTTTTGTGCTAAAGGAAAATAGGTAGTCCAGAATTTTTCAGCATTCAACTCTGGAAAAATTTCCTTAAAATAATCTTTTTTGGGTTGTACTGCCATTCCACCATTTACTAATGAGCCACCACCAACGCCACGACCAGCATATATCTTTATATTCTCAAAATCCATACGATCAAGAACGCCTGTGAATTTTTTATTGAACATCGCAATATTCATCATCGGAGCTTGAGAGGATTTCTCTAACCAAGTAGAATTATTTTTTGGTGTAATTAAATCTGAAAAAGGCTTGTACTTACCATTTTCTTTATCCCAATCTAATCCCATTTCAAGCATCACTACTTTCTTACCAGCTTGAGTAAGACGCAAAGCAGCGACAGCTCCGCCATAACCAGATCCAATCACTAAATTTTCAACGGTTTCTTCGATATGATTTAACCGTAAATTAAGTCCAAAAGCATTAGCTGCAATAATCCCAGCACTTGATGCTGATGTTATTTTTATAAAAGTTCTTCTTTCCAAAATATATTTTTTAGAATA
>CBDUEE010000056.1:0-13654 GCA_965366105.1 uncultured Flavobacterium sp.
TCACATTTGGTTTTGTTCCAACATGCTCTAATAAATGATACATTCTTTCATCAGCTGCTAATTTAGTAATTTCTGCTTCAGTATCGTTTACATCACCAAATTTCATCGCTCCAGTAGAACAAGCATTTGAACATGCCGTTTGGAATTCACCATCAACAATTACTCTTCCTTCTTTTTTAGCTTTCAAAATTGTTGCTTGTGTCATTTGAATACACATAGAACATTTCTCCATAACTCCACGAGAACGAACATTGACATCTGGATTTAACACCATACGCCCTAAGTCATCATTCATATTATAATCAAATTCACTGTTTTTGTTATACAAGAACCAGTTAAAACGACGTACTTTATAAGGACAGTTATTAGCACAGTAACGGGTACCAACACATCTGTTATAAGCCATTTGGTTCTGACCTTGACGACCGTGAGATGTAGCAGCTACAGGACAAACAGTTTCACAAGGTGCGTGATTACAGTGCTGACACATTACAGGTTGAAAAGCAACTTGAGGATTATCATGAGCATGTTCCATCTCATTAAAAGTAGATAAAGAACTTGATAAACCTGCTATATTCTCTTTTCTTTCGTTATCTCCAGCGAAAGTACTTTCAGATGAGTAATATCTATCAATACGCAACCAGTGCATATCACGACTTCTTCTAATTTCTGATTTACCAACAACAGGTACATTATTCTCAGCATGACAAGCAATCACACAAGCACCACAACCAGTACAAGCATTCAAGTCAATCGAAAGATTAAAATGATGACCAGTTGAACGATCAAAAGAAGTCCATAAATCTACTTTAGTTGCTTCAACTTCTTTATGATCCAATGAAACCATTGGTTGTTCGTTCCAGATTTTAGCATCTTTAGTATTAAAAATTTCTAATGTAGTTTCTTTGATAATGTCACCTCTTCCCATTAGTGTTTTCTGTCCTTGAACAGAAGCAAACTCATGTTCTCCTCCAGCTTTCGCTAAAGTAATAGACTGCACATTATTGAAACCTTTATATAACGAATAGGCATTTAAACCTACCATCATTTCTTCTTTTAAAGCCGCTTTACGACCGTATCCTAATGCTAAACCAACAGTTCCAACAGCTTGCCCTGGTTGAACAATTACTGGTACATTTTCTAATTTAAGACCATCAGCAGTAGTAATAGTAACATAACTACCGTTTAAACCACCATTAGCAACGATTTCATTATGTAGTTCATATTTCTTAGCATCCGCATTAGAGACAGTAACATAATTATCCCAAGAAACTCTTGTAATTGGATCCGGAAATTCCTGCAACCAAGGGTTATTTGCCTGTTGTCCATCTCCCATACCAGTCTTGGTATACAAAACAAGCTCTAATCCTTGTGCAGCTTTTGATTTTGCAAGCGTATTTGCCGCACCACTATAATCAACGGATCCCGCAGAAATAGCTGGCATCAATCCAACATATACACCATCATGCAATACTTTATTCCAAGAAGAACCAGTAATTATTGATGTCGCATTAGCTTTAACATAATCATAAAAGGTACCAGAAACTCCATTTAAAGACAACAAGACATCTTGAAATTGTTTTGTATTAAAAAGAGGGCGTATTGTAGGTTGTGTAATTCCGTAAGTACCTTTTGTAATACTTACATCATTCCAAGATTCTAAATAATGAGGAACGGCAGCAGCAATAGTACTGACTAAAGCAGTCTCATCTTCTTTTAAAGAAAATGCTACCGATGTTTTAACTTTTTTAAGTCCTTCAATAAAAGAAGCACTATCGGCTAGAGTATAAACAGGATTAATACCACTCATGATCAAAGTATGAATGCTTCCCGATTTCATATCTTTAATTAATTGGTCAACTTTAACATTTGATCCTTTTCTAATTTGTCTTACTCCAGAAGTACTAAACGCTTCGCTTACTAATATTTGGTTAATAGCCAAAACCAATAATTGAGCATTTTTATCTTGAATACCTGAAATCAACAATCCTTTTGAACCAGCAGCTTTCAATTGTTGAGCTGCTTTTGTTACTTCTGCTTTAAATTTATCGTCTAAACTTACACCAACAGAAGAACCAGTTACAATATTATATATATGAACTAATGCTTGTTTTTGATTAGCAGTTGACATAGCAACACGCTTATCAGCAGCGGCACCAGACAAAGTCATATTTGATTCTAATTGAAAATGACGAGACATTTTTCCTGCTTTAGGAATTCTACCCTTAGCATATCCAGCGTCATATCCTCCACCTTGCCAATCTCCAAGGAAATCTGCACCAACAGAAACAATAAGTGAAGCCTTAGAAAAATCATAATCAACCAAAGCTCTTTCACCATAGACCGTTTCAAAAGCATCTAATGCATCGGATTCAGATACAGCATCATAAATAACATGCTTTGCATTTGGATTTTTGCCTAAAAATTCAGCTATCAGTTTTTCAGTCGAAGGACTTGCAAGCGTATTTGTTAAAAGAACAACTTGCCCACCTTTTGCAGTAGCATCAACTATACTTGATTTAATTTGAGAATCAACAGCAGACCAAGTTGAAGTTTTACCACCAATTTTAGGCTCTTTCAAACGCATACTATCATATAATGATAATATAGACGCATGGATTCTAGCATTAGCGCTAAATTTAGCTCCGGCAAGGGTGTTATTATCTATTTTAATAGGGCGACCTTCACGTGTTTTTACCAAAAGATTAGCAAAATCAAAACCATCAAAAACGGAAGTTGCATAATAATCTGCTACTCCAGGAATGATTTGCTCCGGCTGAAGAACGTAAGGTATTGATTTGTTTACAGGACCTTCGCAAGCTGCAAGCGTAGCTGCCGCAGTACTAAAACCAACGTACTTTAAAAAATCACGACGTGATGTTGACGAAGATGACAAAGCATCACCATTTCCTAAAAATTCATCAGTAGGAATTTCTTCAACAAATTCGTTATTCTTAAGCGCCTCAACAATAGAACTATTTACGTCTAGCTCCTCAACACTTTTCCAGTATTTTTTGTTTGATGACATATATAAATATTAAAATCTTAATAATTTGATTAATAATGGCATTTACCACATTCTAAACCTCCCATTTGTGCAGCTGTCAATTTATCCACACCGTATTTTTTAGAAAGTTCTTTATGAATTTTAGTATAATACTCATTCCCTTCCATTTTAACATTGGTTTTTCTATGACAGTCGATACACCAGCCCATTGTTAATGGAGCGAATTGTTTTTGTATTTCATATTCTTGAACTGGACCGTGACAAGTTTGACACTCAATTCCAGCAACAGTTACGTGCTGAGAGTGATTAAAATACACAAAATCAGGTAAATTATGAATACGAACCCATTTTACAGGTTGTGTTTTTCCAGTATAACTTTGAGTTTCTGAATCCCAACCAACAGCTTTATATAATTTTTGAATTTGTTCATCGTAAAATGCTTTGCTGTACTCTGGAGTAGCAGTAGTTTCAGCAACTTCACCAATTCCTTTATGACAGTTCATACAAACATTTAAAGATGGTATCCCTGCATTTTTACTCACTCGCGATGCAGAGTGACAATATTTACAATTAACTTCATTATCTCCAGCGTGAATTCTATGCGAAAAATGAATTGGCTGAATCGGAGCATAATCCTTATCTATACCAATCTGCATTAAAAAACCATATACAAAATACGCACCTGCCAAAAGCAAAAACACAGAAGAAACTAAAACTAAAAATTGATTTCTAGCAAACGCTTTCCATATTGGAGTTGTTGGCGTTTTAGGCAATACCTCAATACCATTTACTTTTGCAACTTTAGATAAAACTTTATTCACCAAAAATAACATAACAACTAATACAATCATAACAAGTGCCAAGGCACCTAATATAATATTATTTGATATTTCACCCCCTGAAGGAACAGTCCCAGGAACAGCTTCGGCACCAGCAACTGGCGCAGCAGCTTCTACTTTAGGCTCAGATGTATAAGCAATGATATTATCAATATCACCATCAGAAAGTTGAGGAAAAGCAGACATAGCCACTTTATTATTATCCTCGAAAACTTTTACAGCCTGCGCATCTCCCGATTTTATTAAATCAGAACTGTTTCTAACCCACTTATGAAGCCATGACGCATCATATTTACCTGCAACACCTCTAAGAGCAGGACCTGTTGCTTTAGCATCCAATTTGTGACATGCTGCACAGTTTGCATTAAAAAGCTCTTTACCCTTTGCCGGGTCAGCACTTCCAGAAGCAGCTGAAGCATCAACCTCAGGAGCAGCCTCTTGAGCAAATGAAGAAAAGGAAACAGTTAACATAAAAGCTATGCTAAAAAATAATTTCCTTGAGATCGAATTACGGTTACCCACCTTTTTCATAAACTATATTGATTATCTACTAAAAATTGGCACAGTTTTTTCTAAAACTATTATTAAAAACTGGACCTTTATTTTAAAACTTCGACAAAAATACGACTTAAGAACTATTCTTAAAACCTTAAAATAATCTTAATTTCAATTTATATTAATTCTAAATAGCAAATACTAGTTAGTATCAATCATTAAATATTATTTTTGCACAAAAACAATCACATTATGAGAATTTTAGCTTCAAGAAAAGTCTTTTTCATCTCTCTTACATTATGCATTTCTTATTTAAATACAAATGCACAACTTGGAAACATTACTGTAAAACAAGACTCTAAATTTGAAAAACTATTAAATGAAAAGAGAAAAACTAACATTTCAAATGCTGTAAATGATCGATATCAAATTCAAATATTTAGTGGCGAAAGTGAAAAAGCAAAGAATATACTAAACGAATTTAGACAAGAATTCAAAGATACGGACGGAACAATGTTTTTTTTACGCCAAATTATAAAGTTTGGATTGGAAATTATAAAACGCGCATTGAAGCAGAACGAAATCTAATTGAAATCAGAAAAAAATACACTAACGTTCATTTGATAAAGCCAAATAAATAAAAACAGTAACGCAAACAGAAAAAACCACTCAACACGAGTGGTTTTTTTGTTTAACATATTTTGTATTGCGTCTGTTATTAGCTAAAAAAGCGGTCCTTATTTTAGCTTTTCGGACCAAAAAGGAAAAGTAATGGCCGTATTTAAATCAATAATTTATGATATTTAAACTAGTATTGGAATGGAGCAGATCCAAATCAAACTCTCTTAAATTGTCTGTATAAAAATAGTAATTATAAAAGCCAAATTACACTTATTAACCTAAATAGTTTAATTGGGCTATATCAAAGATTACAATTATTACCACTTTCTAAAGAAGATTATTTCTAATTTAAGACCTTCTCTTACTATTTCTATTTAAACTTGAACAACTTCACCTGAAGGTATTCTTGAATAATCTACTTAAAATTGCAATTTCCAGTTTATAATATTTAGACATAATATACTAAATAATGTATATTATCTACTAAATCCTATTTTAATCCATTAAAAAATTTTTGCTTGATAAAATATATTTTTTGACATTTTTATATTAATGGTTTACGCCATTAATAGAACTTCCTATTTATGATTTTAACAAATGAGACGAATAGTATTTACAAAATATAACTGCTGTTATTTTTTTTGTCTTTTTATAAAACTATTAATTACAAAGTAGCTTTATTTCTTTTCAACCAATTGCTAAATCAATTTTAAAATATAATAATTCAATTAAATCAGCTTCATTTTACATCATTAACATTCTTTAAGAATCATTAATTATATTCTTTACAAGATTGCATTTTAATGATTATTTAAAAATTTGGATTCAATGCAATTTAAAGCAAAACATTCTCCTCCAATACATCTTCATTAGTTCGAACTAGGATATGATTATCTTAAATTACTATTGAATAAATTTCAAACTCCTTATAGATTATCTTCAAACTAAAAGTTATAAATGCTAAAACATTTATCAATAAGTTTTAGCTGAAGTTAGGCCACTGGATTTTGCAAAAAATTAAGATAAAGTATATTTCAATAAATTATTACTAAAATAATCGTTCCAAAAAAAACTTTAAAGAAACAATTTTTCACTAAGTTATAGCAAAGTGAAAGTGGTATGCAAAATGAGTAAAAAAATCGCAACTACCAATCCAATCTTCTTTCTAATTTAGATGGCATTATAAACAAAGTCAAATTAGAACACTGTTGTCGCTACTTTAAATTATTCTTTTTTGTGAAATTTGAAAATTTAATTAACTTAATTAATCCAAACCTATAAGGTGTCCCAGCGAGTTTATCTTTAGCTTAAAATATGATTCCAAAAACCTTGAAACATAAGATGACACATCCTAAATAAACACTTAACAACTTTCTCTTCAGCTTTAAGTTTATGGTGCTTCCCATGGCCTTACAAGCCATAATGAAAAGCATATCATTTACAATATGTATTAGATAAATATTAAAACACATTATAATGATACGGAAATAAAAAAATCCCGACGAATCGGGATTTTAGAACTTATTTATTCAAAATTTTATTTCAATTTCTTTTTTATAGCAACCTCATGATAGGATTCAATAATATCTCTTTCTTCAATATCATTATATCCTTTTACTTGAATACCACAGTCATATCCTTTAGCTACATCCCTAACATCGTCTTTGAAACGTTTCAATGCTAACAATTCACCTGTAAAGACAACAACTCCTTCTCTAATGATTCGCATTTTGGCATTTTTGACAATTTTACCATCCATAACCATACAACCTGCAATAGAACCTACTTTAGAGATTTTGAATATCTCTCTAATCTCAGCAGTACCTAAAACTTCTTCTTTCATTTCAGGAGCTAACATCCCTTCCATTGCATCTTTCAAGTCATCAATAGCAGCATAGATAATAGAGTAGTAACGAATATCGATTTCTTCTTTATCAGCCAATTGTCTTGCATTTCCAGCAGGACGAACATTAAATCCAATAATGATTGCATCTGATGCAGAAGCTAACATTACGTCAGTTTCTGTAATGGCACCAACACCTTTGTGTATAATGTTGATTTGAATTTCTTCAGTAGATAATTTAGAGAACGAATCAGATAATGCTTCAACTGATCCATCAACATCTCCTTTAAGGATAATGTTCAATTCTTTAAATTGACCTAATGCAATTCTACGTCCAATTTCGTCTAATGTAATATGACGCTGCGTACGTACTGATTGTTCACGCATTAATTGAGAACGTTTAGAGGCAATTTGTTTTGCTTCTTTTTCGTCTTCAAAAATATTGAACTTATCACCCGCAGTAGCCGCTCCATCTAATCCTAGAACAGAAACCGGTGTTGAAGGACCTGCAAGAGTTACAATATTCCCTCTTTCATCATGCATGGCTTTAATTTTACCATGATGTTTTCCTGCCAACATATAATCTCCAACTTTCAAAGTTCCGTTTTGTACTAAAATCGTAGAAACATATCCTTTTCCTTTATCAAGGAACGCTTCCACAACGGTTCCAGAAGCTGCTTTATTTGGGTTAGCTTTTAAATCTAAAAGCTCCGCTTCTAGTAATACTTTTTCTAATAATTCTTTCACACCTGTACCTACTTTCGCAGAAATATCATGTGATTGAATTTTTCCACCCCAATCTTCAACAAGTAAATTCATACCTGCTAATTTTTCTTTTATCTTCTCAACGTTAGAGTTGGGTTTATCAATTTTGTTGATAGCGAAAATAATAGGAACATTGGCAGCTTGGGCATGGCTAATCGCCTCTTTAGTTTGCGGCATGATGTCATCATCTGCAGCAATCACAATAATAGCAATATCAGTAACTTGAGCTCCACGTGCACGCATCGCTGTAAACGCTTCGTGACCAGGAGTATCTAAGAAAGCAATTTTTTGTCCGTTATCTAATGTTACTCCGTAGGCACCAATATGTTGTGTTATTCCTCCAGATTCACCAGCAATTACGTTTTCCTTACGAATGTAATCCAATAAAGATGTTTTACCGTGATCGACGTGACCCATTACAGTTACAATAGGCGCTCTAAAAACAAGATCTTCTTCTCTGTCTGCAACCACTTGTATTGCTTCTTCAATATCTACTGTAATAAACTCTACTTCGTAACCAAATTCATCAGCTACAATAGTCAAAGTTTCTGCATCCAAACGTTGGTTCATGGTAACCATGATTCCAAGTGACATACACGTACCAATAACCTTCGTAATTGGCACATCCATCATGATGGCAATTTCACCTACCGTTACAAACTCAGTAACCTTAATAGTTTTACTTCCTTCGTCGATAGCTCTTTGCTCATCATCAGATTTCTGACGGTGCGTATCTCTTTTATCTCTTCTATATTTAGCCGCTTTAGATTTACCACCTTTACCTTGTAGTTTTTCTAAAGTTTCTCTAATTTGATTTTTAACTTCCTCTTCTGTTGGCTCAACTTTTGCAACAATTGCAGGTCTATTTCCTTTTACGAAACCAGGTCTTGCACTTCTATTGGCATTAAAACCACCTCCTCCTACATTAGGAGTAATCTTATTAGGATTTGGCGCACCAGGAACTCCAGGAATTGCTGGTGGTCTCGGAGCACCCGGTTTAGGAGCTATCCTTTTACGTTTATTTTTATTTGCATTTGCAGCAGCAGATCCTGGAGCTCCCGGTTTATTTGGAGTAATCTTAGGTTCTTCTTTTTTCTTTTTTGGTTTGTTGAATTGAGACAAATCAATAATCTGACCTGTCAGCGTAGTTCCAGATAGTTTTTGATACTGAGTAGTGATCGTTTCGTCAACAGGTACTTCATCTACCTTAACAACTTCTGTTTTAGCAACGACTTTTGGCTCAGCAGGAACTTCTTTTATTGGCTCTACTTTAACCTCTTTAATTCCAACAACTGGTTTTATCACTTTTTTGTCTAAAACAACTTTTTGTTCCAAAGGTTGTTCTTGCAATGGTTTTTCTACAGACACTTTTTCCGAGGAATCCTCTTTTGCAATAGGTTTTACTTCAGGAGCCTTAACAACTGGAGTTTCCACTTTTTCTATTGCTTTTGCAGGGGAGATGATTGAAGGTTTCTTAGGATTAAGGTCAATTTTACCTACTTGAACTGGACCTGCTATAACTGCTCTCGCTTTTATAACTTCCTGTTGCTTAAGGCGATCTTCCTCAATTCTACGTTTGTCCTCAATTTCTTTCTCACGCTCTAAACGCAAAGCTTCTTTTTCTTTTCTTTTCTCTTCCCCTACTTCTTTCGAAGCTTCTTTATTCCCTTTGTCGCCTGCAAATTCACCGCACAAGACATTGTATACATCATCAGAAATTTTTGTGTTTGGATTTGACTCAATAGCAATTCCTTTATCTTTTAGATAATCCACAGCTCTTTCCAAAGAAATATTCAATTCCCTTAAAACTTTGTTTATTCTAATAATTCTCTCTTCAGACATAAAACCTTTTTATTATTATCTTTTTTGTTATTCCTCGCTTTACTCCCAACTCGATACCTACCGAGCAAGAATTCATTGTAAAGCGGCATGTTTATCGTTGAAGAATTACTGACTAACTGTCAAATTCTTCTTTCAATATTCTCATTACATCTAGAATCGTTTCCTCTTCTAGGTCTGTTCTTCTCACTAAATCATCTACATCTTGCTTCAAGATACTTTTTGCAGTATCTAAACCAATTTTTGCAAACTCTTCAATAACCCAGCTTTCAATTTCATCTGAAAACTCAGTTAATTCAACATCATCCTCATCAGCTGTTGCACCAGCAACATCACCTTCACGAATAACATCTAATTCATAACCGGTCAAAAGACCTGCTAATTTAATATTATGTCCACCACGACCAATAGCTTTAGAAACCTCTTCCAATTTCAAGAAAACTTCTGCTCTTTTTGTTTCCTCATTAATTTTGATTGAAGAAACTTTTGCTGGACTTAATGCTCTAGTAATAAACAATTGAATATTACTAGTATAATTGATAACATCAATATTTTCATTTCCTAATTCACGAACAATTCCATGAATACGAGAACCTTTCATACCTACACAAGCTCCTACAGGATCAATACGGTCATCATAAGAATCTACAGCTACTTTTGCTTTTTCACCTGGAATTCTCACTACTTTTTTGACCATTATCAAACCGTCAAAAACTTCCGGAATTTCTTGTTCAAACAATTTTTCTAAAAACTTCTCAGAAGTTCTAGACATAATAATTTGAGGTTTATTTCCTTTCAATTCAACACTTTCGATAATTCCTCTAACATTATCACCTTTGCGGAAAAAATCGGAAGGAATTTGTTTTTCTTTTGGCAAAACAATTTCGTTTCCTTCATCGTCAACCAAAATAACTACTCTAGGACGCACATGGTGCACTTCAGCAGTATAAATATCACCTATTAAATCTTTAAATTGTTTGTAAAGATTTGTATTATCGTGTTCATGAATCTTTGAAATTAAATTTTGGCGCAAAGCTAAAATCGCTCTTCTTCCTAAATCAATTAATTTCACCTCTTCTGAAACTTCTTCTCCTATTTCAAAATCAGGCTCAATTTTTCTAGCTTCTGTTAAAGTAATTTCAAGATGATCTAAATCCAAGTCATCATCCGCAACGATTACTCTTCTTTGCCAAATCTCCATATCTCCTTTATCAGGATTTATAATGATATCGAAATTATCATCTGATCCGTATTTTTTCTTCAATGCATTTCTAAATACATCTTCTAAAATTGCCATAAGCGTTACACGATCAATAAGTTTATCATCTTTAAACTCTGAGAATGAATCGATTAATGCTAAGTTTTCCATGCGAATTCTTTAATTAAAATGTTACTGTAACAATTGCTTCTTTAATATTTCCGTAAGGTAGCTTAAGTTCTTTTTGAACTGTTTCTTTCCCTTTTCCTATCTTCTTAGGTTCTCTTGCTTTCCAAGACAAAACTACAAAATCATCATTAGCATCTACTAATTCTGCTTCAATTATTTCTCCCTCAGTCTTAACAATCAACGTTCTCCCTATATTTTTCTTGTATTGCCTTACTAATTTCAATGGCGACCCAACGCCTACTGAAGCTACTTCTAGAGAATAATCTTGTTCCTCACGATCTAAGTCATTATCTATAAAACGACTCACATCAATACAATCCTGAAGCGCTACTCCATTATCCCCATCCAAATTCACTATAACCTTGAATGCATCAGTGATCACAAGGTCAATCAAAAAAATTGATGGCTTTTCTAAAAGGCATTCTGCCAATAACGTATTTACTTTTTCTTTAAATGTCATAGTTTTTATAAAAAGAGGGGACATATTAGTCCCCTCATTATCTAGATTTTAATAAATAACGGTGCAAATATAGTGTTTTTTTTTATAAACTAAAATTATCGATTGCTGTAAAATAATTTCTTACCTTTATTACTGCTTAAAACAACAATTTTTACCAAAATTTAACACTTTTTATTTATGAAACGCATTTTAGTTCCAACTGATTTTTCTGAATACGCAGAAAATGCTTTAAAGGCCGCCGCATTAATTGCTAAAAAAAACAACTCTGAAATTTTTTTATTACACTTATTAGAGTTGCCTAGTCAAATGAACGACGCAATAGTTGGCGGTAGTAGCATCCCCGAAGTGATGTTATTCATTAAAAAAGCAAATGAACTGCTGCAAAAAATCAAAGAACAACCTTATTTAAATGGAATTACTATTAATGCTTCTGTTCAATTCGAAAAAGCTTTTGACGGCATACTGTCATTTAATAAAAAAAATGAAATTGACTTAATCGTAATGGGATCTCATGGAGCTTCTGGCATGGAAGAAATTTTAATTGGCTCGAATGCCGAAAAAGTAGTACGCCTCTCCGAAATACCAGTTTTAGTAGTAAAAAAAGACACCAAGGAATTAAAATTTGAAAACTTTGTTTTTGCTTCTGACTTTTCTAAAGAAACAGAGGAGCCTTTCAAAAAAATGCTGGAATTCGCCAATATTTTTGACGCTAATCTTTTCTTAGTACTGATTTCTACACCCAATAGCTTCAAGACAACCTTCGAGGCTGAAGAAACAATGAACCAATTTATTAAAAATTATGATATTAAAAACTACTCTTTACATATTTTTAATGATACCAACATTGAGAATGGAATTACCAATTTTTCTAAAAAAATTAACGCTGATCTAATAGGAATTTGCACTCATGGCAGAACAGGATTAGCGCATTTTTTTAACGGAAGCATCAGCGAAGACTTAGTAAACCATATAGCAAAACCAGTTATCACTTTCAAGATTTAAAAAACTTAACAATAAAATCAACTTCTTTTATCAATAGTACCTAAACACCTAAATTGAAATAGAACTTTTTAAAACAATACATTAATTCCATAAAAAAACCCCTCAAAAATTGAGGGGTTTTCTGTTGGTCTACAAGGACTCGAACCTTGAAAGACTGCACCAAAAACAGTTGTGTTACCATTACACCATAGACCAGCATTGCTGCTAAGCGAGTGCAAATTTAAACTAAATTATTGTTTGCGCAAACTTTTTCCAGCTTTTTTTGAATAAAAATTGAACTTTTTTTTAAACTGATTTCAAAAAATAACGAATATCACTCACTATCAATGCGTTATTAATTTGAATTACTTTTCCAGAAAATTTTGTTAATGACTACATCCATTAACAAAAAAACATTTTCTTTGTAGCTTATATATACATTAAATTTTAATCATGGATAAAGCTCGTTTCAATTTTAATAAGTGGAATACAATTATTGGTTGGTTTACATTTGGAATCGCATTATTAACCTACACTTTGACCGTTGAACCTACCATGAGTTTTTGGGATTGTGGTGAATATATTGCTACTGCTGCAAAATTAGAAGTTGGTCACCCTCCAGGAGCACCTTTATACCAAATGATTGGAGCTTTCTTCGCAATGTTCGCTACTGACGTCACAAAGATTGCTTTAATGGTAAATATGATGTCCGTTTTCTCAAGCGCATTTACTATCTTATTTATGTTTTGGTCATCGTCGATGATTTTAAGAAAATTAGTTACTCGATTTTCAACGACAGATAATCAAACTGAATCAAACAATGAGTTGAGCAAAAGCAATGAAATTGTAATATTAGGAAGTTCATTTGTAGGTTCACTGGCCTATACTTTCTCTGACAGTTTTTGGTATAATGCAGTAGAAGCCGAAGTTTACGCGATGGCATCTGTACTTATTGCATTACTGTTTTGGTTAGGATTACGCTGGGAACAAGACATGCACAAACCAAGAGGAAATAGATGGTTGTTGATAATCTCGTTAGTTGTTGGTCTTTCGTTTGGAGTTCACTTCATGGCATTATTGACTATTCCTGCTATTGGATTCCTTTATTATTTTAAAAACTACAAAGACGTTTCTATCAAAAGCTTTATAATTGCAAACATTGTAGTTATTGCTGTCCTTCTTTTTATTTTCAAATTATTACTTCCTATGACTATGGGATTCTTTGGTTTAACCGAAGTTTTTATGGTTAATGATTTAGGATTACCTTTTAATTCAGGAACTATATTTGTTACTATTTTACTAGTTGCCTTATTTTACTTTGGATTAAAATACACTCATAACAAAGGACTTGTAACTTTTAATACATTAATACTTTGTATCCTTTTTATATTGATTGGTTTTTCAACTTGGCTTATGT
>CBDUEE010000057.1:0-13638 GCA_965366105.1 uncultured Flavobacterium sp.
GTTCAAAAAATTCTAAAAATTGGTCGTCAAGTTCTAATAATCCACCATTTTCTCTTAAAACGGATCTTTGTATCAAATAGTCAATACGATTTTCATCATAATCAACCAATGCTACGGCATCACTGTATTTGTAATCAATAGATTTTCTTTTGCTAAACATTTCAGAAATCAATTTCTCTTCTCTTTTCAGAGCAGAAATCAATTCTTTTATGTCATTGAATGTATTCATCTATTTGTTTGTTATTATACTAATTTGAGAGTAATATAAGAGAATCCAGTAAAATATATTAAATCAAATATAATATTTATTTTAGGTGATTTGTTGTGAATATAATATTTTTCAATAATTTATGTTAAGTTGAATTATTGAATTTATTCTTGGGTTATTTTAATCAAAGAATTTAGATCTAATTTTAATTTTCTTTAATTTCATATATTTTACACTAGTATCAAAATATAAGGCACTTCAAATTCTGATGAGATATTTTAATGTATTATCTAAAGTGATCTAAATTTCAAATTTATTTTAAACTTCTTGCTTTTACAGAGTTTGTCTATCCATTCTGTATAATTTAAAGGCAACTATAATTATTTTTGTTTTAATTTTGAAATTATAATTAAAAAACTGTTGATTTTTAATTAGGTACGATGTAATTGCTTGATTGAAAATTTCATTAATTTATCTGCCTCTCTTTTGAAATACGTGCTTATAAGACTCTTCCATTTGCTCTATTTCATCATCACTTAGCTCTTTGTAAAAATCTCTTTTGCGACTAGCCAGCTTTCCTTTGTTTTGATGAAGAAACAAAATCATGTGATCAACTTTATTATCGGGCATATCTACGATGTTTTGTATAGCTCCTTTAAGTTCATCATAGCATTGAAGAAAATACAATTCTTCTGGAATATCTTTATTAACTGTAGCTTGTAATGCTCTTGCCAAAAACACGGTATGATTAGTTAAGTCTGGAAAACGGTATATAGCTTCTATTTCTGAGGGGTTATTAATAATCATTTTTCCACCTTCATCAAGAGTATATTTTACCTTTCGTTCAATCAATTTTGAAAGTAACTCTAAAGTAGTGTCGTATTCATCCATATGAGAGAGTATTTGAGCAGAAACAGGTAGTATTGTTCCATTAGGAACAATACCGTCACGTACTAGAATATCATGAATAAGGAAACGATGAATTCTACCATTACCATCTTCAAAAGGATGGATATACACGTATCCAAATGATACCGTCGAAGCTTTTATAATAGTTTTAAATGAACTACTTTTTTTATTTAAGTCAAGTATTCCTTGCATTAAAGATTTTACAAATTGTGGTGGTGGACATACATAGTGTATTTTCTGTGTGTAGTCTCTCATTGATTGACCAATATAGTTTTGAAAGTCCCTAAAACCATCATCTGCATATCTAGGGTCAACTATAACGTTTTGTAAACGTACCAATTCAGTTTCTGATAATGATTCTTCAAAGGTTTTTTGTCCTGCTTCTTCCAGTAATGCTATGAACTTTTCCATTCTGTCTTGCGATGGTTCTTCTTTCTCTATTTCACTGGAAGATTTTGATTCTTTTTTATAAAGATAATAACTTGCTCGTTTAAAAATTTCTGAAGAGTATTCGTGTTTCAGATTTTCAATAGCTTCTTTAATATTCCAATCAAGTAACTCGCTAAGTTCAGCAGTTCTTCTTATTATAGGGCAAAATTTGTTTTGCCCTATAAGATTATCATTTACTTTCCATTTCGGTATTTTTGTAATATCTCCAGTTACATATCGAGATGAGTTTAATATATTCTCGTAATTAGTTGCAGTAACTTCAATTTCAATTGATTTACCTCCAGTAAACTCATACAAGTAACCAATGATTCTTGGATATTTTCTATTTGGATTTTCTTTGATGTAGTCAACTATAATTTGGTGGCCAACATAGGTGAAAATTTCCTTGATGAATGCGAGGTTAAAATCATCATATTTCAAAGCGAATTCTAAGTGAGACATTGGATGGTCAATATTTACATCATATTTCGATTTGAATGTTCGTACAACCGAATTAGTTGAACTTAATTCGGTCTTATCCGTTGTTCCAATATATGATTCATGCGTCAGTTGAAAACCTTGAATATGTAGTTTTTCCTTAAGCCATGTAAACCCTACTTTTTTCATTTACTTTCTGTTTTTTGAGGTAAAAATAATTTCACAAAGGTAAATTTAGTTTTTATTATCAAACGAAAGGTAAATTTAATTTACCTTAACGCCAAACTATTTTATTATTAGTTTTTGGGGTAAAATTGGTTTTGTAAAGGTAAAATTAATTTTAAAAACTAATTAAAGAGGTAATTTTGATTTATCTAGATCATGAATATATAAAAATTGGAGAATCTTGTACAACTAGAAATAAATGAGAAACATATATAATCAACAGATATCTGTAAGGCTTTTGTAGGGGTATTAGCTTCTTTCTAGCCTTAAATAGAGAATATTAATTCGTAACTATTTACATAATTTTTTTTCACCGATGAAACGGAGTTTTTCAATTTAATAGTTACTAAATCGATACTAAATTTCCGTACGATTTAGATAAAAAAATAACGCCAATTGTCTTCCAATGGCGTTATTTTTCCTTTTGTGGAGTCGCCGAGAATCGAACTCGGGTCCAAACAAGCAACTAAAAAGCTTTCTACACGTTTATTTCCTGATTGAGTTTTCGATAGTGTGCTAGGCCAGAAACAGCCACACGCTACTTATCTTCTTAATTTCGAAATCCACCCGAAGCTCATGGAAATCTAGGTTTATTTTTACGGTTCCCCTAAATTGACCGCCACAAACCAAGGCTTTCAAGGAGAATCCAGCTTTCCTATCTGATAGGAACGTGGCTTAATCTTACTATAATTCGGATTATGCAGCTAAAGCGTAGTTATTTTCGCCGTGTAAAATGATAAGATCTTATATTTACGAGCAAGGTCTCAATGCTCGACGTGCTTACTGATCAATTCGACTTGCTGTCAAAACCAGTCGACCCCTTTTGTTTTTCAAAATCTATAACTAGAATATAGAGTTGGCAAATATACAATTTTAAACTCTAATTTCTGGTATAAATATTTCAACTAGTTTGCAAAAATCATTCCTATTTTATTCGTCTTTTAATTTAAAAGGATAATCGCCAAATAACGGGGCTAATTTTCGAACATCATATGTTTTTCTAGTGAATTTGTTTGATAGTGCTATAATAGTAACTCCTTCTTTTTGTAAGGTAATGTAAGAGGATGTATTTCCGTGCCACCATCCGTTGTGAAAATAAAAATTTTGTCCCGTTTCCCAATTAACCATTCTAATTCCAAGGCCATAATTTTTTGTTCCTTTTCGCTCATTGCTGTATGGTTTGTAAACCATTGCAGTTAATTCAGGAGTAAGAAAACCAGGACTATTTCTTGCTCTATCAAACTTTAATAAATCTCTTGGTGTAGAGTAGATGTTTTTATCTCCATAAACAGCATCTAAATAATCTTTGCCTATTTCGACTTTGTTTCCCTTATATGAGGTAACAGCAGAATCTTTGTCTCTTTTATAGTCAAATACATAAGTGTTTTTCATATGTAATGGCTCAAAAATTATTTGATTCATTGCTTTTTCGTAAGAAAGTTTTGTGATTTTTTCGATGATTAATGCCAACATGGCATAGTTGGTATTGCAATAACTAAAACGAGTATCTGTTTTAAACTCAAGGCCAATATTTTTAGTGGCCATAATGGTTAAGATATCTTGATTTGTCAATATATTGTGCCTATCCCAAACCGTTTTATCTCTGTCCGTAAAATAGGCATAATTGCGCATTCCACTTCTGTGATTTAATAGTGTTTTGATTGTTACTTCGGGATAAGGAAATTCTTTTAATATGGTATTTACTTTTTGATCCAGTTCTATTTTTTTTGCATTAATTAATTTTAAAATTGCAGTGGCGGTAATGACTTTACTAACAGATGCCAGATGAAGTGGCGTTGATTTAGTAATTAATGTTTTATTTTTAAAATTAGCAAAACCTTCATATTTTTCATAAATAATTTGACCATTTTTAGCTACTAAAAAACTTCCATTAGCGCTATTGTTTGGCCAATTTTTGTTGTAAAAAGAGTCTATTTCCTGTTTTTTTAGAGTAATGTATTCTGGAGTGAGTTTATCTTCTGTTTCTGTTAAAGGCTTCATTTTAGGCATTGTACTCTTAGGAAGTTCGCCATCACTCAACTCAACTTTCTTTTTCTCTTGGGCGCAAGAACTTAAAACCAAAAAGAGCAAGGATATATGTAGTATATTTGTTTTTTTTATAAAATTCATTTCTGTAGTGCTAGAAAGGCAAATATATAGAATCAATGTCTTTTGATTCATTGTTTTTTTAAACCTTAACACTATTTTATAAGTAGATGTAAATCGTTATATCCGTATCATTTTGTGCATCAGAGGATAGTAGTTTATAGCCGAACAATTTTATTTAAAAAAATAAATTCAATTTAGTCTAAATTGTTATATTTGTAACAAATGTTTACTATAAAGTTATATTATATTAATTTTAAAGCCCTTAATGTTTATGAAATTCGGAATTCTAAAAGAAAGAAAAAGTCCACCGGACAGAAGAGTTATATTTTCACCTAATGAGTTAACGCTTTTAAAGCAAAACTATCAAAGTTTATCTGCAACAGTGGAACGTTCTGATATTAGAATTTTTGAAGATGCTGAGTATGAAAAATTAGGTATTGAAATGACTGATGATGTTAGTGATTGCGATATCTTATTTGGAGTAAAGGAAGTTCCTGTTGAAAATTTAATTCCAAATAAATCGTATTTCTTCTTTTCACACACGATTAAGAAACAGCCTTATAATCGTAAATTATTGCAAGCTATTTTAGAAAAAAATATCGATTTGTATGATTATGAAACAATAGTAGATGCAGAAAATCGTAGGTTAATCGGTTTTGGTAGATATGCAGGAATAGTAGGTGCATATAATGGAATCAGAGCTTTTGGAATAAAATTTGAATTATTTAAATTGCCAAAAGCAGAAACACTTGCTGGTAAAGAAGCATTGATTAGTCATTTGAAAAGAGTAGTTCTACCTCCTTTAAAATTTGTAATTACGGGTACTGGAAAAGTAGGTAATGGTGCAAAAGAAGTTTTAGACGCTATAAAAATCAAAGAAGTTTCTGTTGAGAATTACTTAACAAAAAACTACACACAAGCAGTTTATACTCAAATTGACGTTTTAGAATACAACAAGCGTAAGGACGGACAAGTTTTAGATTTTACAGATTTTTATCAAAATCCCACAGAATATATTTCAGATTTCGAAAGATTCACAAAAGTATCTGATATATATCTTACCGGACATTTTTATGGCAATGATGCGCCTGTGATACTTACGCGAGAAATGCTAAAAGCAAATGATTGTAAAATAAAAGTAGTTGCAGATATTTCTTGTGATGTTAATGGTCCAATTGCTTGTACTTTAAGATCATCAACAATCGCTGAACCTTTGTATGGTTATCTTCCAGATGAGAATAAAGAGGTTGATGTTTTTCATCCAGCGGCAATTGTAGTGATGGCGGTAGATAATTTGCCATGTGAATTACCAAAAGATGCTAGTGAAGGATTTGGGGAAATGTTTCTAGAACATGTTATTCCTGCTTTTTTTAATGATGATAAAGATGGTATTTTAAGCAGAGCCAAGGTTACCGAAAAAGGAAAACTAACACCAAGATTTAGTTATTTACAAGATTATGTAGACGGTAAATAAGATTTTATAAAGATAAGATATCAAACCTGCAATGAAAAGTTGCAGGTTTTTTTATGGGCTTAAGTGTAGGTAGTGATTCAATTCCTAAACATTACAAATCTCTTAACATCTGATAATTTTTGGGCTGAAACGAAAAGCTTAATTTTGTACTCCATTCTAAAATGGGAATGAAATGCATACCTTCAGTATTGATTTATTACTTAAAATAGTTAATAGATTATAGGATACGCACAGAACCATTAAATAGCAATTTATGAAAAAGAATATACCAATTTCTATACTAGAGTTAGCCATTATTACACAAGATAGTAACGCTAAAGAAACCTTTGAAAAAACAAAAGCACTTGCACAACTTGCAGATGAACTCGGATACAAAAGATTTTGGTTGGCAGAGCACCACAATATGGCTCATGTGGCCAGTACTGCAACTGTAATTCTTATTGGTTACATTGCCGGTCAAACTAAAAACATTCGAGTGGGTTCCGGTGGGATTATGTTACCCAACCACGCACCTTTAATTATTGCTGAACAATTTGGAACTTTAGAAATTTTATATCCCAATCGCATCGACTTAGGTTTAGGTAGAGCTCCTGGAACCGATGGATTGACTGCACAAGCCATTAGGAAAGATTTTTATGAGCAATCACAGCGCTTTCCTCAAAATGTTGCAGCACTTCAAGAATTTTTCTCAGAGGATAATGCCGCCGCTAATGTGAGAGCCTTTCCTGCAGAAGGCACTAATGTTCCGATTTGGATTCTAGGTTCTAGCATGGATAGTGCGGCTTTGGCTGCATCCAAAGGTTTGCCGTATGCTTTTGCAGGGCATTTTGCTCCTAAACAAATGCATCAAGCATTCCAGTTTTATCGTGATAATTTTGAACCTTCAAAATATTTAGACCAACCTAAAACGATGGCTTGCATTAATGCAGTTGTTGCGGATACTGATGAAGAGGCTGCGCGTTTGTCTACGAGTTTAACTCAAATGTTTCTAAATTTAATTCGCAATGACAGAAAACCATTGCAACCACCAGTAAATACTTTAGATGGAATTATGTCTGAGGAAGAGCATTTTCATGTCAACCAAATGACAGCTTGTTCGTTTATAGGAAGTAAAAACAAAGTGGAGGCAGAGCTGAAACAATTTATAAATTACACTCAAGTAGATGAATTAATGATTACAAGCCCCATTTATAACCATGATTATAAATTGAAAAGTGTTCAATTAATGAAAGAAGTGATTGATAATATTTAATAAAAAGTAATTTTCAAAACTGTTGAAGAAGAACCTTTTTAATTGATTTATCAAAAATACACGAACCTAATAGCGAAATCTATTTTTGAAGGTTGTTTTTTATTGTATTTTTGAATTTTAAACACAACTATTTTTGAGAACTTTAATCCATAAGTCTATCCAAAATCCAAAATTGTTCAAGCAACAGCTTTTATTTTGGTCGCAACAATTTCGAGAAATCATTTATTTGGATAGCAATGATTATCCGCAAGACTATTCTAGTTATGATTGTCTGGTTGCTTTGGATGCATTTACTTCTATAAAAACCGATTATCATAATGCTTTCGAAGATTTAAAACAATACCAGCAAACAACCAGAGATTGGCTTTTTGGCTATTTATCGTATGATTTAAAAAATAATACCGAGTCTTTGGTTTCCAGAAACTTTGATGGATTAGATTTTCCTGATTTGTTTTTCTTTCAACCTAAGAAGTTGTTTTTACTAAAAGGAAATCAAGTAGAAATTCAATACCTAAATTGCTGTGATGATGAGGTAGAAACGGATTTTAAAGAAATAATAGAAACTGAAGTTGCTCGAGAAGAATTAGCATCAAAAATAAGTATTCAACAACGAATTTCTAAAGAGAATTATCTCGAAAAAGTCACAAAAGTGCTTGAGCACATTCATCGTGGAGATATTTACGAAGCTAATTTTTGCATGGAATTCTTTGCCGATAATGCCATAATTAATCCGTTTGAAAAGTTTAGTACACTAAATGCCATATCACAACCACCATTGGCTGTTTTTTTTAAAAATAACAAGCATTTTTTACTTTCTGCAACACCAGAACGATATTTAAGAAAAGAGGGCGAAAATATAATTTCGCAACCTATAAAAGGAACCTCAAAACGTTTTTTAGATCCAATAGCCGATGAGAAATCAAAAAATGATTTGGCTTTAGATCCTAAAGAACGCTCAGAAAATATTATGATTACTGATCTTGTGCGGAATGATTTATCTAAAACGGCACAAAAAGGAAGCGTTGAGGTAAAAGAGTTGTGTGGTATTTATTCTTTCTTGCAAGTACACCAAATGATTACTACGATTACTTCAAAATTAGATGCGCAATATGCAGCTATCGATGTAATTAAAACTAGTTTTCCAATGGGAAGTATGACAGGAGCACCCAAGATAGAAGCCATGAAAATTATTGAAGAACTCGAAGAAACAAAACGAGGTTTGTACAGTGGAGCGGTAGGTTATTTCACGCCAATTGGCGACTTCGATTTCAATGTGGTTATTCGTAGTATTTTGTACAACCAAGAAAAAAAATATGTGTCTTTTTCAGTAGGTAGTGCGATTACTTCGCAGTCTGTTCCTGAAAAAGAATATGAGGAATGTTTGCTTAAAGCAAAAGCAATGCGTGAGGTAATGGAGTCTATAAATACGAATTAATTAAATTTGAAAATGCTACAAAAGTTCCAAAATCATCTGCTAGATAGATTTAAGTTTTTAAGTAATAAAAAGTTGCTTCTTGCTACAAGTGGCGGAATAGACAGCATGGTTATGTTGCATTTATTGGAGCAATTGGATTATAAAATAGGTATTGCACACTGTAATTTTCAATTGCGTGGCGTAGAGAGTTTTGAGGATCAAAAATTCATTCAGGATTACGCTGATGCAAATGGTATTCCGGTATATATTACTCAATTCGATACGAAAGCTTTTGCAGAAGATTACAAACTTTCTACACAAGTGGCTGCTCGAGAATTGCGATACAATTGGTTTTATGAATTACTAGAAACAGAACAGTACGATTATATTGTAACAGCACATCACGCGGATGATAATTTAGAAACTTTTCTGATTAATTTATCTCGCGGTACGGGTTTAGATGGATTAACGGGAATTCCAGAAAAAAATGAAAATGTAGTTCGTCCGCTTTTGGCCTTTAGTCAACACGATATAAAAGAATATGCGCTACTAAATGCTATTAAATGGAGAGAAGATAGCAGCAACGCTTCGGATAAATATGTTCGAAATAAAATTCGACACCATCTTGTTCCGCTGTTGAAGGAATTAAATCCTAATTTTTTATTGTCCTTTCATAAAACACAAAGTTATTTGCAAGAAGCCCAAGATATGGTAGATGATGCTGCTATTATGATTTACCAACAAGTGGCAGTTCAAGAAGATGAAAATATTAGTTTTGATTTAAAAAAATTAATGAAATTACCCAATTACAAATCGTATTTGTACCAATGGTTAAATGAATTTGGATTTACAGCATGGAATGATATTTACGATTTAGTAGAAAGTCAGTCCGGTAAATTTGTGCTATCGGCTAATTATCGATTGCTAAAAGATAGAGAGAGTTTAATCTTGAGTCCTTTGGATTTTTCAAATGAAAAACAGGAATATTTTATCAATCAAGATCAAAAAGAAGTTAATATTCCCTTAAATATTTCCTTTTCGGTAGCAACCGATATTAGTATCGCTTCAAATACAACTATATTTGTCGATTATGATAAATTAGAGTATCCATTGGTTTTACGTCGTTGGAACGAAGGAGATCAATTTCAACCTTTAGGTATGAATGGAAAATCAAAAAAGATAAGTAAGTTTTTTAAAGATGAAAAATTATCATTGTTAGAAAAAGAAAATACTTGGCTTTTATGTTCCAATAATACTATCGTTTGGATAATAGGTCTTCGTCAAGATGAACGCTTTAAAATTGATAATACAACAAAGAATATACTTAAAATACAATTAGACTAATGAAGAAATTATTATTTATACTTATCGCTTTTTTGGCTTTTGCCAAAGGAAATTCTCAGATTTTAGATCCAGCCAAATGGACTACTAAAATTGAAAAAAAATCAGAAACGAATTATATTTTAATATTTGATGCCGTTATAGAAAACGATTGGCATTTGTATTCACAAACCACTCCAGACGGTGGACCACTTCCTTTAGAGATTACTTTTAAAAATCAAAAAGGAAATTTTAATTTAGTAGGTAAAGCAATAGAAAGCAAAACGAGAACTGCTTATAATGATATATTCGAAGTTAACGAAACCTTTTTTGAAAAGAAAGGTCAAGTGCGACAAGAAATTTCAATTACAAACCCAAAACTAACTGAAGTTAAAGTCGATTTTAATTACCAAGTTTGTAAAGAGGTATGTATTAATATTGAAAAAAACTTCACGTTCAAAATCCCAGCTTCAGCAATTGCGACTTCAGAAACAGTACTTCCAGTTGATATTGAAGCTGCAAAAGTAGATACAACAACTACAACAACTTCGCCTGAAGTAACTACGAATACTGTTGCACCAGAAAAAGTAGTACCGCATGATAATAAACCCGCAGAGAAAAGAGGATTGTGGTCTATTTTCTTTATTGCTTTTCTATCTGGATTTGCTGCATTGCTTACTCCTTGTGTATTTCCGATGATTCCGATGACCGTTAGTTTTTTTACAAAACAAAGTAAAACAAAAGCAAAAGGAATTCGCAATGCTATTATTTACGGAATTTCGATTATAGCGATATATTTAATATTAGGATTGGTAGTAACTGGTATTTTTGGTGCTGATGCGCTAAATGCTCTGTCTACTAATGTTTGGTTTAACATCATTTTCTTTATCATCTTAGTAACTTTTGCGGCTTCCTTTTTGGGAGCTTTCGAAATAATGTTGCCAAATTCTTGGGCAAATAAAGTAGATAGTCAAGCCGATAGAGGAGGAATGATTGGTATTTTATTTATGGCTTTAGCGCTAGCAATTGTATCTTTCTCTTGTACTGGCCCTATCGTAGGAACACTTTTAGTTGAAGCTGCTTCTAAAGGCGGAATTGCACCAATTGTTGGTATGTTTGGATTTTCATTAGCTTTAGCTTTACCGTTTATGTTATTTGCGATGTTCCCAGGTTGGTTAAACTCATTACCAAAATCGGGTGGGTGGTTGAATACCGTTAAAGTTGTATTAGGATTTTTAGAATTGGCTTTGGCATTCAAATTTTTATCTAATGCGGATTTAGTATTACAAATGCATTTCTTAGAAAGAGAAGTTTTTCTAGCCATTTGGATTGCAATATTTGGAACATTGGCATTTTATTTATTCGGAAAAATTACATTACCTCATGATAGTCCAATGACACACATTTCGGTGGGTAGATTATCATTTGGTTTAGTAGTTCTTGCTTTTACAATCTATTTAATTCCCGGTCTTTGGGGAGCACCGTTAAAAGTGATTTCTGGTTTTCCACCACCAATGACCTATAGCGAAAGCCCTTATGGCGTTTCTGGTTCAAAAGGAGGGTCAAATGCATCAACACAAGTTTTACCTGATGGAGCACATTTAGGACCACATGATTTAATCGCTTTTGATGATTACGACAAAGGAGTCGCTTATGCAAAATCGGTAAACAAACCTATTTTATTAGATTTTACAGGTTATGCTTGTGTAAATTGTAGAAAAATGGAAGACTACGTTTGGTCGGATACTAATATTCTTAAAATATTACAAGGTGAAGTGGTATTGATTTCTTTGTATGTTGATGATAAAAAAGAATTGCCTCAAAACGAGCAATATGTATCTAAAGAAACGGGGAAAGAAATTACAAGTGTAGGGAATAAATGGAGTGATTTTCAAATCACAAAGTTCAAAGCAAATGCACAACCCTATTATATTATTTTAGACAATGACGGCAATATGCTGTCTGATAAGCCAGAAAGTTATAATTCGGATATCAACGCTTACAAAGGATGGTTAAGAGAAGGAATTGATCGTTATAAAAAGACCAAATAAAAAAACTTCTAGATTTTATTTTATAAAAGAATTGCGCTAAGCTCCATATATTTATGATGGAATTTAGCGCATTTTTTTTAAGGTAAAAAAGGGAATCAATATCAAACTTTTCTATTCTATTGTTTTTTCTATATAATCCGAATTCAAAAGATATAATGCACCCATATATCTTATTTTAAAAGCTACAAGGTCTCCAATTTTATAGTTCTTTTTAGAATTAGAAATATCTATTACTAACATATCCGAACTCGCATCTACAATAGTAATATCAGCATCATCAGATTCTATATATTGCGGTTGCATATCTAATAATCCAATGTCTAAAATGGCTCGTAAAGAAGTTATTCCCAAATCTTCTACATCATTCATAGAAAAGGAATTTCCTGCTACGTTTTCGCCTAATTCTCCTGTTGGCGTATTGGGTTTTTCTGTGATTTCTATGATCTCAGCAAATAATTTGAAAACATCATTATGCATTCCTTCAATTGTGTCACCAGTAAATAAATCTTTACCAAAAAAGAGTGCTTCTCCTATTCGGAAATGATTTACAGCCATCGGATTTGCATTTTTAAGTATTAACGGAATGGCAACTGAAGTTCCACCAGAGACAAACGGAATGCTAATATCAAATTTAGCTTCAATTAATTGTTTGTATAAACTCAACTGAATTAGTTTGTCTTGTGTTGGCATAACTCCACTTAGGCAATTTAAATTAGTTCCAATTCCTGAAATTTCAATACTAGGCATCTTCAAAATTGTACCATAAAAAGCAATTAATTCTTCGCCCATAACGCCTTCACGCAAATCGCCCATCTCTATCATTATGATGATTTTGTGAATCTTATTTTGTCTCACAGCTTCATCTGAAAGTAATTGTATGGTGTATATTTCAGTATTAAAACTGATGTCTGCATAACGCACAATACTTTCTATGCTTCTCTTTGCGGGAGGTTTGATGTAAACCGTTTGAATTTCAGGATCAAGTGCTTTAATTTTTCTTAAATTGCTAACTCTAGAGTCATGAATTTCGCGTACACCTAAAGCGATGATTTCCTTTAAGTAAATTTTATTACCACATAACAGTTTTGAAACGACACCCCATTGTATTTCTCTGGATTTAAAAGTGTTATCAAGAAAAGCGTAATTTTCTTCTAGTTTTTTTCTATATAATTTTATAAAGGCCATTATTTGCTGATTAAAAGAGTTGTTAAATGAAGATTTTTATTTAATCAATCTCATTTCTAGGTATTTATTGGTAAAGCCTAAACTTTCGTATAATTTTTTAGCGGGATTGTCAGGCTCTACATGTAATGCAATATTCCCTTCTGCAATTGATATGGCTTTTTGCATTAATTGCTTTCCGTATCCTTTTCCGCGTTGCAAATTATCTACAGCGATATAAACTAAAATATTTTCAGGAATAAAATCTTTCATTCCCGTGTTGTTTAAGATCACAACGCCTACAATTTTTTGTTCATCAATTCCAATAACGATATTTCCGCCTTTATTAGGGTTCATAACATAATTCATGCATTTTGTAATGTCCTCAATAGTGTCTCCGTACTGTTCTAAATGAGTACATAGGAACTGAGCAATAGTTTTATTTGTATATATTGCATTTTCTCCAGTGGTATCATTAATTTGCTTGAATTCCATTTTTATGTAATTTGATATTAAATATAAGCAATACTTAAACTATGACTTTCAGTAAATGAAAGCCATTTAGTAAAACTTACTTTTGATTATTTATTAGCCTGTAATTAGAATTTTTCTAAATAAGCTATGCTAGACATTCAACAAATAAGAGCC
>CBDUEE010000058.1:0-13612 GCA_965366105.1 uncultured Flavobacterium sp.
GTGTCAAAACAAACCCAATTATAGTTCTAATAAATCGCGAAACAATATGTCTTTTCTAAGGATATTGAAACGCTTTTACTCTATTAAAGGAAACTTTAGTTTTGATGTTTTTCAGTATTTGAAAGCGGATCATGAAAAACTTCAGATTATATATGCCAATATTCGGGTTTGAATCTTAGATTTATTTATTTTAAAATATTCTAATCTCTAAAATTTATACAATCTGATGAACACAAAATATTCTGATTTAATCAATCAAACCTATTATTTCCCTCAAGAAGAGTTTACATTAAACAAAGATAATCTTCAGTTTCACAATATCGATTTGATGAAACTGGTTGAACAATATGGTACACCATTAAAGTTTACTTATTTACCACAAATATCCAACAACATCAACAAAGCTAAAAGTTGGTTTAGAAAGTCGATGGAAAAAAACAAGTACGAAGCTAAATACTTTTATTGCTACTGTACGAAGAGTTCTCATTTTGAATATATCATGAATGAGGCTTTCAAAAACAATATTCATATCGAAACCTCTTCTGCTTTTGATATTAATATTGTTGAGAATTTGCTTGAAAATGGCAAAATCAATAAAAGTACCTATGTTATTTGTAATGGTTTTAAAAGAGACCAATATGTAGAAAATATTGCTAGATTGATCAATAACGGACATAAGAATACTATTCCTATTATTGATAATTACGAAGAATTAGATTTACTACAAGCAGAAATCAAAGGTAAATTCAAGATTGGAATTCGTATCGCTGCTGAAGAGGAACCTAAATTTGAGTTTTATACTTCAAGACTAGGAATTGGATACAAAAACATCGTTAGTTTTTATAAAAAACAAATTCAAGAAAATAAAAATTTGGAACTGAAAATGTTGCACTTTTTTATAAATACGGGAATAAACGATAATGCGTATTACTGGAATGAATTAGTAAAATGTATCAAAGTATATGTTGCTTTAAAAAAAGAATGTCCGTCATTAGACGGATTGAATATTGGAGGCGGTTTCCCTATAAAAAATTCACTTGCATTTGATTTTGATTATCAATACATGATTGACGAAATTATCAATCAGATTAAAATTGCATGCGATGAGGCTGAAGTAGATGTTCCAAATATTTTTACAGAATTTGGTTCTTTTACTGTAGGAGAAAGTGGTGGAGCAATTTATCAAATTTTGTATCAAAAACAGCAAAATGATAGAGAAAAATGGAACATGATTGACTCTTCTTTCATCACCACTCTTCCTGATACTTGGGCAATAAACAAACGTTTTATCATGCTGGCAATAAATCGCTGGAATGATACTTATGAAAGAGTTTTATTAGGCGGCATGACCTGCGATAGTGATGATTATTACAACTCCGAGCAGAACATGAATGCTATTTATTTACCAAAATACAGTAAAGAAAAACCATTATATATTGGATTTTTTAATACGGGAGCGTATCAAGAAACTATTGGAGGATACGGAGGATTACACCATTGTTTGATTCCACAGCCCAAACATATTTTAATAGACAGAGATGAAAATGGTATATTAGCTACCGAAGTTTTCTCAGAGCAACAAACTGCTGAAGATGTTTTAAAAATATTAGGTTACGCAAAAAAATAAAAACAAACCTTTTTTAATTACGCCACTATTCAAATTTATTTTATTAGATTTGGATAACTACTTTACAACTAAATAAATACAAGATTTTAAATTAAATAAAAATGAGCAAAGGACCAATTAGTCAGTTTATTGAAAAGAATTATTTGCATTTTAATGCAGCTGCTTTAGTAGATGCTGCAAAAGGATATGAAGAACATTTATTAGATAATGGCAAAATGATGATCACATTGGGTGGTGCGATGAGTACTGCTGAACTTGGAAAGTCATTAGCAGAAATGATACGCCAGGATAAAGTACATATTATCTCTTGTACTGGTGCAAATCTTGAAGAAGATATCATGAATTTAGTGGCTCATAATTCCTATAAGAGAATACCTAATTACAGAGATTTAACACCTCAAGAAGAGCGAGATTTATTAGACAATCACTTTAATCGTGTAACAGATACTTGTATTCCTGAAGAAGAAGCTTTTAGAAGATTACAATCCCATTTATTTGATATTTGGAACAAAGCAGATAAATCAGGAGAACGTTATTTTCCTCATGAATTCATGTACCAAATGATTAATTCAGGAGTTTTAGAACAGTATTACGAAATAGATCCAAAAGACTCTTGGATGGTTGCTGCAGCCGAAAAAAATCTTCCAATTGTAGTTCCAGGATGGGAAGATAGTACAATGGGAAATATTTTTGCTTCCTATTGTATAAAAGGGGAATTCAAACCAACAACAACAAAAAGTGGAATTGAATACATGATGTGGTTAGCAGATTGGTATCCTAAAAATTGTGGTGGTAAAGGAATTGGTTTCTTCCAAATTGGTGGAGGAATTGCTGGTGATTTCCCTATTTGTGTTGTACCAATGTTAGATCAAGATTTAGAAGTAGAAAATGTTCCTTTTTGGAGTTATTTCTGTCAAATTTCTGATTCTACCACTAGTTATGGTTCGTATTCTGGTGCAGTACCAAATGAAAAAATTACTTGGGGTAAGTTAGATATTACTACTCCTAAGTTTATCATCGAGTCTGATGCTACAATAGTAGCACCTTTAATTTTCGCTTATTTATTAGACCTATAGCATATTTATGAAAAGAGTAATAGTTGATTACGCAAAACTTACTAATGAAATTTTAAATCTCTTAGTTGAAAAATTTCCAGATGGTTATGATGATTCTAACATCATTAGTTTTAGAAATGCTAAAAATGAATTGATAGAAGCTGTCGAAGTGCGAACTGAAGATACTATTTATTTAGTAAAAGTAAGTACCAAACTTTCTGATAGAATCGAGAATTATGATGAAGATGATGAAATGTTAATTGACGAAGTTGTTGAACCAATCAAAGGTTTGGATTTAGATGACGATGACATTGATGACGATGAAGATGATGACGCGATCGACAAACCAGATACTGGAGATGATGAAGATGACGAAGATGCAGATGAAAAAGATTTTGCAGACGAAGACGATGATCAAGATGATGAGGATTAATTAATCCCAATCTTAACTATAATGTTTAAAAGGAACTCTCATTGAGTTCCTTTTTTTATTACTTTAGGTTTAAAATATACGCCACAATGACCACTAAACTTTTACACGATACTTTAAAGGAAAATTTTGGATTTGAAAAATTCAGACCCAATCAGGAAGATATAATAAATTGTGTTCTCTCTGGACAAGACACGTTGGCAATTATGCCTACAGGTGGAGGAAAATCCATTTGTTTTCAATTACCTGCATTACTTTTTCCAGGAATTACGATCGTAATATCGCCATTAATAGCTTTGATGAAAGATCAAGTAGATAGCTTAAAAGCAAATGGAATTCAGGCCTGTTTTATCAACAGTAGTCAAAGTGAAGACGAAAGACAATTTTATATCGAACAATTAAAATCGAACCTAATAAAATTAGTTTACATAGCCCCAGAAAGTTTATCATTTCTAGATAATCTTTTCAATAGTTTGACAGTGAGTCTAATTGCGATTGATGAAGCACATTGTATTTCAGCTTGGGGACATGATTTCAGACCTGCATATACAAACTTAGGTTATCTAAAAAATCGCTTCCCTTCTACTCCAATCTTAGCTTTAACTGCTACCGCTGATAAGGCTACACGTAAGGACATTAGCGATCAATTAAACTTAATTAATCCAAGGATATTCGTAGCTTCATTCGATAGAAAAAATTTAAGTTTAGAAGTGCGTCCCGCTTTAGATCGCGTAAAACAAATTATAGATTTTATAAAAGAAAAACCGAACGAGTCAGGAATTGTCTATTGCTTGAGTAGAAAAACAACCGAAGAGCTAGCCGAAAAATTACAAAAAGTAGGCATAAATGCAAAAGCATACCACGCTGGTTTAGACAATAAAATTAGATCAAAAACGCAAGACGAATTTATAAATGATGATTGCCAAGTGGTTTGTGCCACTATTGCTTTTGGAATGGGAATTGACAAATCCAATGTGCGGTGGGTGATTCATTATAACTTACCAAAAAATATAGAAGGCTATTACCAAGAAATTGGTCGTGCAGGTCGCGATGGTTTACCATCAGAAACGATATTGTTTGAAAGTTACGGCGATTTAATTCAGTTACAGAAATTTGCTTCACAAGGTTTGAATGCCGAAGTACAGTTAGCAAAACTAGAAAGAATGAAACAATATGCAGACGCATTAAGTTGTCGCAGGAAAATTTTGCTTTCTTATTTTGGTGAACTGGTTACAGAGAATTGCGGCAATTGTGATATTTGTAAAAATCCACCTTTGTTTTTTGATGGAACAGTAATTGCACAAAAAGCATTATCCGCTATTATACGTTTACAGGAAACGGAGCCATTGCCAGTAATCATTGACTTTTTACGGGGTTCTAAAAATGCTTACATTTTCGAAAAAGAATATCAAAACCTAAAAACGTACGGTGTTGGTGCCGATCTTTCCTGGTTTGATTGGAACCAATTCCTAATTCAATTAATTAATTTAGGCTATTGTGAAATTGCTTTTCACCAGCAAAATAAAATTAGACTAACAGCTTTTGCTAAAAAAGTACTATTTGAAGGAGAAAAAGTACAATTGACAACTGTTCAAAAAATCAATTTAGAAAAGCAAGAAGTCAAAGAGAAAAAATCAAAATCAATTGCTAATTCACTATTTGAAATCTTACGAAAATTACGTTACGAAATTTCAAAAGACGAAGAAGTTCCCGCTTATGTGATTTTTAGTGATGCGGCTTTACGCCAAATGGAAACCGAAAGACCGATGAGTGATCAAGAACTATTAGCAATTGACGGCGTTGGAAAAGCGAAATTAGAAAAATATGGAGATGCCTTTATCAAAGCTATTATTGATTTTCAGAAAACAAAAATTGTTAGAAAAAAGAAAGAAGGTAGCACCTATAAAGAAACATTAGAATTGTATCAAAATGGAGTATCTGTTGCGGCTATTGCAGAAAAAAGAAATTTAGGAGTAAGTACGATCATGTCCCATTTGGCCAAACTTTATCTTGATGGAATTGCTATTGATTTAAATCCTTTTATTTCTAATGAAGAAGTAAGTCAAATTGCAGAAGTTAAAATGAAATTAGAATCTCCAGTAGCCTTAAAGCCCTATTTTGATTATTTTGAAGAAAAAATGGATTATGGAAAAATCCGATTAGCATTGGCTATACTTGAAAAGGAAAATACTCTTATCTAAATTCAAAACATGATCCACTCCTTTCCGCCTTTTGTAAATTCTAACACTGAAATTTTAATTTTAGGAACGATGCCCGGAATAGCTTCTTTAGAAAAGCAGGAATATTACGCACATCCTAGAAATCATTTTTGGAAGATCATGTACACTCTTTTGAAGAACTTACCGATTTCCGAAATTTTCGAGGAAAAGATAAAGTTGATACAGAGTAACAATATTGGATTATGGGATGTATTACAAAATTGCGAAAGAAAAGGAAGTTTAGACATTCACATTAAAAATCATATAGAAAATGATTTTGAAATGCTGTTTGAAAAATTTCCAGGAATAACTAAAATTGTTTTTAATGGTAAAGAAAGTCATAAATACTTTTTAAAAAATTTTGGACAAATAAAAGGCATCACGTATTATGTGATGCCTTCTACTAGTCCTGCAAATACAATTTCTTTTGAAAAAAAATTAGAGATTTGGTCTGCAATTTTAGACTAAATTATAAATATCTTTCTTCAAAAACATTTTGATGGTGTTTTTGATGTCCAATCATAACGAAACCTATTGCACGAACTGATATTCCTGAATTGGAAGCTATTCCAGTTCTTTCTAATTGTTCCGAGGAAAAACTTTTAAAAAGATAAATATTCGAATGTCGAACAGCTGAAAATTCAGTTAGCAAATCCTGGATACTTCTACGGTTTGCTTCTGTATTGTTTATATAATTATTTTCATCAAATCCAGGTAATGGAGTTTGATCGTTTCTAGAGATACGCAGTGCACGGTAAGCAAAAATACGTTCGGTATCTATTACATGTTGTATAATTTCTTTAATTGTCCATTTTCCTTCCGCATAACGAAAATCAAATTTATCCATTGGGATGTTTTGAATAAATCGAATGAAATCATGTAGTGAAATTTCTAATTCATCCATTAATGTAATTTCGCCTAACACATTGATATATGGGAAAAAAAATTCCGCATATTCGTTTACTGGTAATTGTGATGCTTTCATTTTTATTAATATTAAGCTGAATTTCTACTAGCATTTGTATTTCCAAAAAGCGAACGAGTAACAATTTTTTCGTACACTTTTATTAGCTCCTCGTTTGGTACACTTTCTTTATTTAACTCATTTATTCTTAGCAAAGCATATTGTTGTATTGTTATCAGTGGCAATACAATACGCTCTCTGATGTCAATGGAAGCTTTACCATCAGGGTAATTTTCCATTAATGTTGTATGCCCCGCAATTTTTAAAAGTAAACGTTTTGTTTCTAAAAACTCATCATATATTATTTGCCAAAACTCACCAAATTCAGGATCTTTTTGCATGTATGCTGTCAATGGGAAAAATGATTTTGCAAGTGACATCATGCTATTTTCCAATAAGGTTTTAAAAAACATTGAATTATTATACAAATCTTGAACTTGGTTCCATTGATCTGTTTCTTCATAATGTTTTAAAGCAGTACCTAATCCAAAAAAACCAGGTACATTTTGTTTTAATTGACTCCAAGATCCTACAAAAGGAATTGCTCTTAAATCTGCAAAATCTAAATTTTCAGATTTACTTCTTTTGGACGGTCGACTACCTATATTTGTTTTTGCATAATATTTCAACGTACTCATTTGTTCCAAATAAGGAATGAATTTTGGATGATTTTTGAAACTTAAATATTTGTCATAGCCAAAATTAGCTAATTTGTCCAGTGTGTTTTTTTCATCAAAAGTCAATTCATTTTGTCCTTTATTGAAAATTTGATTCGTAGCACCTGCGCTTAATAGGTTTTCTAAATTATAACGACAAGAATCTAAAGTACCAAAATTAGAACTTATTGTTTGTCCTTGAACTGTAATTTGAATTTCATTATTTTCAATAGTTGGCCCAAGTGAAGCATAAAACTTATGTGTTTTTCCGCCACCACGAGCTGGAGGTCCACCGCGACCATCAAAGAAAATAGCTTTTATACCGTATTTTCTAGAGATTGCAGTGAGCTCTTCTTTGGCTTTATAGATACTCCAGTTTGCCATCAAATAGCCACCATCTTTAGTTCCATCTGAAAAACCAAGCATTATGGTTTGCTTGTTATTTCTGTTCGCTAAATGTTTTGCATATACAGGATTCAAATATAATTTCTCCATAATAGCATGTGCATTTTGTAAATCATCAACTGATTCAAAAAGCGGAATAATATCAACCGTTGGTTCTTCCCAATTACTCAAACGAAACAATGCAAAGGTTTCCATTACATTAAGTGCGCTTTCATTATTACTAATAATATAACGGTTTGCGCCAAATTCTCCATTTTTTTCTTGAATTGTTTTTATGGCTTGAATCGATTCGATAGTCGAACGCGTCATTTCATCTTCAAAAACATTTGGGTTAAGGTCGTCACTTACAGCTGTTAAAACCTTAAATTTTTCTTCTTCCGATAATTCATAATAATTCTTTGGAAATACAGAAGGATTAGTTTTTAAATAAAAACGAACAACATCATTAAATACAGCATCGTGTATTTTACTATTCTGACGAATATCTAATGAAGCAAAATGGAATCCAAATAAATTTACTTTTATCAAAAGAGCATCTAGTTCATCTAAATAAAGTGATTGATGTTGATCAATAATTATCTGTTTTATTTTATTTAGCTGGGCTTTAAATTCTTCTAAAGTTATAAAAATTTCTCCTGTAGAATAAAAAACAGATCTGTAAAGTTTTAGTTCAAGTTCCGTAACCAAAGTATCTACTCCTGAGAATGTTAATTTTCTTTTTAAAGCTCTAATTTCAATATAATAACATTTTAAAATTGAAGTTCGCAAACGCTCCGCTACATTAAAAGTAATCTCAGTTGTTACGAATGGATTTCCATCACGGTCTCCTCCTGGCCAAAAACCAAGTTGAATCAATGGATTTTTTATTGAATTTCCTTTAAAAATATTTTTCTCCAGATAATGAACCATTTCTCCAGAAGCTTCATAAAATACATTTTCAAGAAACCAAATTAAACTTACTGCTTCATCAAAAGGATTCGGTTTTTCATTTTTAATAAAGGGAGTTTTGCCTAATTGAGCTAACAACAACTTGATATCTAACAAATCATTTTTACGAATTGCATTTGTTAAATCATTGATAATTCCAAGAACGGCTCCAGGGTAAAACTGCGTTGGATGAGCTGTTAAAACAGTTCTTACATGAAAATCTTCTAAGAACTCAATTAACTCCTCCTGTTTGTTTTTTGCATCGGATTTCTCTTTCATATCACGGAGAGATCCTCTTCCTTCCATATTATTGACGATAGGAAATGCTGCATCCTCAATAGCATCAAATAAAACGATTTGACGTTCTATATATTGAATAAAACGAAACATTATATCAATTTTATCTGCTTCTGAAGCATCGTGTAAATAGCGTTTAGCAAAAAAATCTACTATTTCTTTGGGTGTTTCTTGTTTTTTGAAACCCGTATCACACATGTCTGAAAATAAAGGCAATAACGCGCCTGTATTGTCTATAGAATCAAATGGAAGCGTAATAAATACACTGTTGTAAATGTTATATTTAGATAAAACTTCTTGATTGAAGCGTTCAATTTTGGGTAAAGTGTACATAAAAGTATAGTTTTGGTAGGTTTAGTTAGTTTATTTGTCATAAAAAAACCTCAAGAACTAACTTGAGGTTATATTTATATATAGCGCATTCAAGATTAATTACATATTTTTGAAAATAGTATGCATCAATCGCTTTTTATCATTTATACTTTCCTCAAGTGAAATCATTGTTTCGGTTCTATACACGCCTTCAATATCATCAATCATGAAAATCACATCCTTGGCATGCTTAGTATCTTTAGCTCTAATTTTACAAAAAATATTAAATTTACCAGTAGTCACAGATGCAACTGTTACATAAGGAATTTCATTAATACGCTCCAAAACAAACTTAGTTTGAGATGTATTATTTAGAAAAACACCAACGTAAGCAATAAATGAATATCCTAATTTATCATAATCAAGAACTAATGAAGATCCCATAATAATACCTGCATCCTCCATTTTTTTCACTCTAACATGCACCGTTCCCGCAGAAATCAATAGTTTTTTTGCAATGTCCGTAAACGGAACTCTTGTGTTGTCTATCAACATATCTAATATCTGGTGATCTACTTCATCTAAACGAAATTTACTCATAATTCTTAAATTAATATTTTTAATTGCTATAACAAAGTATAAAAATATACATAAAAAATAATAAAATGATATAAATATTACAGTTTTATCATTCCGTTAACAAATTCTATGTCATTATTTAAATAAAAATCAGCTTTTTGATTTAATTCTGGAATATTATTAAAAGCGTCTTGATATAAAGCTCCTTTTGCATCATACTCAATATGACCATAATAATGTTCTAAATCTCCTATTTTTGAAATATAGGCATTAAAGTAAATCTGATTTTCAATTAACTCCTCTTTGTATTGTGCTGCAAAATTGGTGTTTTTTTCGATACCATCATAATTTATTTTGATGTTTTTATATATAAAATCATAAAAAATGACTTTATTTTGAGGAATGTTCAAATATTTATCGATTCCGTTGTCAACTATAACGTTTTCGCAAAGTACAGTAAAACTACTAATTAGTGACATAAAAACATATTTGCGAGTTTCTTCTCGCTCATAATCATTTGGATAATGTCCTGCTTCAATCAATATTGTAGGTACTCCTTCATGCTGTAACGTATCTCCAATACAATTTATATTAAACGAATCATCAAAACGACCTATTTGATTTGGTAAATAAGGTTGTAGGAAATCATTAATTGCTGCAATTAGCTCAATCGACTTTAATCTACAATTATTTATTTCTCGTTCTTCATTATAAGAAGGTGCTAAAAAGGACAAAGTAGCTGGCTTTCCAGTATCGCTAACACCAAAAATTGTACGTTGATCATGAAGATTAAAACAATAATGGGGTTCAAAAGAATTAAAAGTAGCCCGCAATATCTTACTTTCTGGCTGAGAAAGATCTTGTGAATCTCGATTTATATCAACTTTATTAGCATTTTCTCTTGTATACAATGCCGCACCATCAGGGTTTAACATTGGAATAGTTAAAAAAGTAAACTCATTAAGTAGTTTCTCTGCTAATTTTGAGCCACTATGCAACACATTCAAGAAGTCAAATAATGCTTTTGTAGTTGTACTTTCATTACCATGCATTTGTGACCAAAGAAAAATTCGAGTTTTTCCATTTCCTATTTTATAAGAGTAAATAGATTTACCAAGAACGGATTTCCCAAGAATTATAAGTTGATTTTTTGTATTTAATTTTTGTAATAATGGGCCAATAGATTCTAAAGTAATATAACGCCCCCGAATGGATTCTTCTTTGTTTTGATTAAATAGTATTTCTAAATTCATGATGTTTTATTTAATTTACAAAAGTAAACATCTTTAATTTTACAATTGTAAACAGCTTTAATTAAGACTATTTCATCAATGTAAACAGTTTTTTACTCTAAGAAGCTCGGCTAATCTACTCTCTAATTAACAATTGTTACATATATAGTAAAAAGTACATAATTATATGATAAACAATGATTTAAACTATTTCATTTAAACTAAAATTTTACATTAAAATGGTTTTAAAACTCGATTTACATCTGTAATTTTGGAATTCTAACCCTTTTTTGTTACATTTGTAAATAGTGATTACAAAACAATAATTTACAATGGTAAACATAGATGATTTTATAAAAAGATTAGAAATTATACTGGATTATTATAGTCTAAATGCTTCTTCTTTCGCAGATAAAATTGGCGTACAACGCTCTAGTCTTTCGCATTTGCTTTCAGGTAGAAATAAACCCAGTTTGGATTTCATCCTTAAAATAATAGAGTTTTTTCCTGATATAGATTTATATTGGATATTGAATGGAAAAGGAACTTTTCCAAAAAGAGTAATTCCTGATTCAAAAAAAGAAACCGTTATCGAAAGTATCACAAAGCAAAATGCTACTGCTCTACCCAATAACGGTATAATTCCTGAAAATTTATTTTCGGAGGTTCCAAATCCTATTCATCCATTAGAATCAAAAAAAATAGAAAATCAAAACAGTAGTAAAGAAACTCATTTTGATGAAATTGATAAAATTGTAATTTTTTATAAAAACGGAACTTTTAAAAGTTATAGTTCCAATTGATAGATTAGATTTTTTTAAAATAATTATTCAACTGAATATCCCTTTTCTGGAATTTTACCTTTTACTCCTATAAAATGTTTTTTTAAAGTAGTCAAGTCAGTCTCTATATCACCAGAAGGAAAAACAGGTTTTCCTAAATTGACTTCTTTTTTACCAAAATCAAACGTTACAGGAATTATGGGAACATTTGCTTTCATTGCAATATAATAAAATCCCGTTTTTAGTTCTGTTATTTTATTCCTAGTTCCCTCTGGAGCTACAGCCAAACGAAAAACTTCTTTCCGTTTAAAGATAGCCGAAATAGAATCTACTTTGTTTAAACCACCCGAACGATCCAGTGGCTCTCCTCCCATATATCTAAAATAGGATCCAAAAGGAAAACGAAACAATTCTTTTTTAGCAACAAAGTTCATTTCTAATCCAGTTATTGCTCTGGTAAAAATTCCCAAATAAAAATCATGCGCACTAGTGTGAGGCATTACCATCATTACACATTTTTTTATATTTGTATCGATTGTTCCCACTATTTTCCAACCCATGAGTTTAAAAAATATCCATTTGTATAATTGTTTCTTCATTGTTTGCTATTTTCTACAAAATAAATAATTTAAATCATATTTTTGAGTAAAATTGGCACTAATGATAAAAAAAATATTCAGTTATTTAATTCCTATAAAAATCTATCAATCAAAATCAGTATTGAGTAAATCAATTGAGGTAACTTGGGCTAATGGAGAATTAGTTTTAGATTCTAAAAATGCAAACTATTCCTATGGTAGTTTACAGCGTATTTTGCGATTAGGTCTCCAAAATATTGGATTTGACAAAATAGTTTCGATGAATCATATCCTAGTTTTAGGAGTTGCGGGCGGTAGCGTTGTAAAAACACTGGTAGAGGAAATAGCTTATAAAGGAAAAATAACGGGAGTTGAAATAGATCCTGAAATTATCAAAGTGGCCAATACTTATTTTAAATTAGACGAGGTAAAAAACCTTGAAATTGTCATTGATGATGCATTTGAATATGTTCTAAAAACCAAAAATAAATATGATTTAATAATTGTTGACGTTTTTGAAGACACAACGATGCCTAACTTTCTATTTGTGACTTTTTTTATCAAGCGAATTAGATTTTTATTAAAAAGTCGCGGCTTTATTTTATTTAATACAATGTTATTAAATAGAAGCGACAACTTAAGAAATAAAAAATATGTGTCTGAGTTTTATGAAAGTCAATTTCAAATTAAAACAATTCCAAGAGTTGAACAGCACAACGAATTAATTGTAATCGAAAAAATGATTTAAGAACATCAAATTTAGAAATTATCCTATTTATGGTAAATTAATATTTTCAAATGATTTACAACATCTTTCTCGCTTTTTCTAAATCTTCGGGAGTATCGATTCCAATTCCAACATGAGTAGTTTCAACCATTTTGATTCGTTTTCCAAACTCTAAATAACGTAATTGCTCTAATTTTTCGGATGCTTCCAAGGATTTCATTGGTAAATGGTAAAAATCTATTAGCGCTTGTTTTCTGAAAGCGTAAATCCCAATATGTTGCATATAGCGAACACCTACATTTTTTTCTCTAGGAAACGGAATAATAGAGCGGGAGAAATACAAAGCAAACCCATTTTGATCCACCACCACTTTTACATTATTAGGATTGTTGATTTCTTGCTCTTCTTTTATTTCTCGCATTAAAGAAGCTAAATCTACTCCATTGTTCATATCGTTTTTGAAAACTTGGATTAATTCCAGTAAAGGTTCAAGATTTATAAAAGGTTCATCTCCTTGTACATTTACCACTAAATCCACATCGATTTTTTCTATAGCTTCAGCAATACGATCACTCCCTGATTCGTGTTCCTTTATGCTCATAATTGCTCTCCCTCCGTTAGATACAATTTCTTTATAAATTAAATCAGAATCAGTTACTACAAAGACATCATCGAATAATTGCGTATTTACTGCGGCGAGATAGGTTGTTAAAATCACAGTTTTTCCACCTAAATCCTGCATTAATTTTGCTGGAAATCTTGTTGATGCGTATCGTGCTGGTATAACTGCTATTATTTTCATTTTTAGGAGAGGTGAAAGGA
>CBDUEE010000059.1:0-13567 GCA_965366105.1 uncultured Flavobacterium sp.
ACACATATAAATTTATGCAGGACTTTTAATGGCAACATCGTGGCACATTAGATTATAAATATATAGAAATGCAGCATAGATACGGGTTCCAGCGATTAGGTTCGAATCCTACTCTCCCCACAGAATAATCATTATTCTATTTAAACCAGTAAATCTTATGATTTGCTGGTTTTTTTGCTTTTACATTCCTCAAAATATTCATTCAATTTAATTTTACTTAATATTCACTGTTACCCTCTAAATTTAACAACAACTTATCGCTATTTAAGAACCAAAATTTTATTTTTGCTGGCTAATTTAATACAACATCATCATGAAAGATTTAATTGCAAAAATTAACACTGAATTCGAAACATTCAAAACAGAATCGGAATCACTAATTGAAAAAGGTGTAAAAGCTGCAGGACCAAGAGCTCGTAAATCAACTCTTGCACTAGAGAAACTTTTAAAAGAATTTAGACAAGTTTCTGTAGAAGAGTCTAAAAAATAGTTTCTTATTTAAAAGTATACCTCGTTTAATTTTTTTTAAACGAGGTTTTTTTATAGCTGAATTCAAGTTACAAATGCTACTTTTTGGTTAAGCATAAAATTTTTTAGGTTTATGTTCAATTCTACGTTTCTAATGCTATAACTATACTTCTGCAATACTCCTACGATAGATTATACATGCATTTGCCCTTCGGTTTTATTACTTTTAATTAGATTGCGGAGAAACCCATAAAATTGCTTTATATCATTTATATAGGCTGCATTTGAAATTAGTAGTCTTTATGTATGAACTTCAAATAAAAACTCATTTTTTATAATCTTTTTACCAATACAATATTACTTTCAAGTTAATAAATTAGGCTTACCACAATTTGACAACTCAAATAGTGATGGCAAAAAGAAAGCCTCCACAAGCAACTTACTTTTGGGAGTATATTAGTATTAAATTCTGGTTGTTTTTGCTTCAATTGTGGATTTATTGATAGGCAGTAATGCTGTTCAAGTTTTTAACTATTAGTTAGATTTATTACTGTAAATTCCATTGTTTTCTCAGCATGTTCTTTTTTTATAATACCTTGGGCATAAAAAGAATTTACTCCTAAGTCATACTTTTGTATGTAAGCTAGGTTAATTTTCTCTTCCATTTCTATTAAGTCGTTTGGAACTTCAGCTACAATATCAAATATATTTTCTCCGCATTTAATTTGTCCTTTATTTTCTATTAGAAACTTATTGTACCAACTCTTTTCTGCGAAACCCCACGAACGGGCAAAAATTCGATTATTAATTGTTATCATCCAGATTTCCAAGAAGGTTTCTCTTTCTTTTCCTGCTTTTATTCCGATAAGATTATTAGTGTTGATATAGCTTATTGCTTTTTTATCTTTCATTTGAATACAAATTTATTGATTTATTATATTTTTACTTTGAAGATTACTCCTTCTCTATAGATCAACTACTATTAAAGTCAGCCTATGAAAAAACTCATACTCATTTATTTCAAAAATAGTAAAATTATTTTTTTAAAAGAAAGAAAAGCTTTATATTTAAAGATATCTATGCTGTGGAAATAGCAAGTAATTAAATCTGTTTTAAGTTTATAAGTTACTATTTTAAAAATTAACTAATCTAAAAATAGCTGAGCGAGCACTAGAAAAATAATACTCCAGTTTTACAATATGAATTAATCAATTGACATTAATAAGGTCGTGAAACTAAAAAACTAATTATTTTCAACTTATTCCTTAATCTAATTATTGTCCATTACTGCTAATCTTTTCTTTTTTATTATACCTTTGCAACACTATGCTAAAAACAATAAATATATTCAATAAAAGAGCCAAATTCGACTATGAAATAATCGAAACATTTAATGCTGGAATAGTTTTGGCTGGAACCGAAATCAAATCCATACGATTAGGTAAGGCGAACATTACGGAGAGTTTTTGTGAGTTTAGTAATAACGAACTCTTTGCTATCAATACTTACATAGAAGAATATACTTTTGGTAACCAATTCAACCATAAAGCAAGAAGTGAACGTAAATTACTTTTGAAAAAAAAGGAACTAAAAGGTTTACTTAAAAGTGTCCAAGCAAAAGGATTAACGATCGTTCCTTTGAAATTATTTACCAATGAAAAAGGATTGGCAAAACTACAAATTGGTCTTTGTAAAGGAAAGAAAACCTATGACAAGCGTGAATCTTTGAAAGAACAAGACACCAAAAGAGATCTTGATAGAATAAAAAAAGCATTTTAAATTTAATTTAAAAAATTAGATTTCTTTCTTTTATCAAAAAAATGACTAAACTTGTCAAGACAATTGCAATCAAATTTCTATAATGAAAATACTACTCAAAGACGCAAGAGAGCAAAAAGGACTCAAAACTAGAGAAGTGGCGCAATTATTAAGGATTGATCAAGCATTGATAAGCAAATTTGAAAGTGGGACTCGAAAACCTACAAGAGATCAAGTAATTAAATTAGCTTCTTTATTAGAAATAGATTTAGAAACAATAATGGTTGCTTGGCTTAAAGAAAAAATTCTATACGAAATTGGTCAAGATGAGTTTGCATTAAAAGCCTTATTAGTCGCTGAGCAGGAAATTAGATATCAAAGCATTACTAACACTAAAAAGGTATCTACAACATTACAAAGGCTTTTAGATGAAATAGATCTTTTGAAAGCAAAACTAGATACATTTCGTCAGTATGATAGCGATCAAATTGCACAAGCATTAGAATTAGAATATACTTTTGAAAGTAATCGTATTGAAGGCAATACAATGACACATCGAGAAACTGATTTAGTTATTAATGAAGGGTTAACGATTTCTGGAAAAAGTATGCGAGAACATTTAGAAGCAATTAATCATCAAGAAGCTATAGCATTTATCAAAGATTTAGCTCAAAAAAATACACCGCTAAATGAAGTGGGAGTTTTATCAATTCACAATTTAATATTAAGAGGAATTCAACCTCAAGATGCCGGTCGCTATCGAAAAGTGCAAGTAATGATAAAAGGAAGTACCTACATGCCTCCACAACCAAATAGGATTGCTCAGGAAATGGAAAATTTTTTTATATGGTATGAAACCAATAAAAATAAAACACATCCAATCGTTTTAGCTATTGAAATGCACGAACGTCTAGCTACAATTCACCCATTTAATGATGGAAACGGAAAAACTTCTCGATTAATTATGAATTTGATTTTATTGCAAAATGGTTACCTCATTGCAAATATCAAAGGAGATTACGAAAATAGAATGCAATACTATCAATCACTTGAAACCGCTCAAACCAAAAATAATAAAGAAGATTTTATGCTTTTTATTGCTCAAACGGAAAAAGAAAGCTTAGAACGTTACATCAAGATTATTGGTCAATAAAAAATCATTGTTTATAACCTTTTCCTATGCAAAGGATTTGGGATGGGATTTAATTTCTATCTTCTAATAAAGGAACAAATCGGAACTCTCCAAATTCATGTTTCTCGAATTGGGTTTCGTTTACTCGGATCAATAAGGTCATAATTTGCACCTCTTCTCCCAACGGAATGACAAGCCTACCTCCTACTTTAAGTTGTGCCATCAAAGGTTGTGGAATAAATGGAGCTCCAGCAGTTACAATAATACTATCAAAAGGAGCATAACCCGGTAATCCTTTATAACCATCGCCAAAAGAAATATGTTTTGGTCTAATATTTAATTTCGGAAATAAAATAGAAGTTTTCTTAAATAACTCATTTTGTCTTTCTACACTAAATACTTTTGCACCCATACTGCACAAAACGGCTGTTTGATAACCAGAACCCGTTCCTATTTCTAATATTTTATGTTCTTTTTTGACTTCTAGTAACTGAGATTGAAAAGCAACTGTATAAGGTTGAGAAATGGTTTGCCCTGCTCCAATAGGAAATGCTTTGTCTTGATACGCATAATCTTCAAAACTGGAATTCAAAAACAAGTGTCTTGGAATTTTTTTTATCGCATCCAAAACACTTTTATCAGTAATCCCTTTTTGCTCTAAAACGCTTACTAATTGATTCCGAAGTCCTTGATGTTTGGCTGTATCTTTCAAAATTAAATATTATTTTTTGGTAAAAATAGAGGTAATAATACCAAAAAGCAAGTCTCAAATTGCACTTCATTTTATTGTTAATTTTATTAGAATTTGGTATTTTAAAAAATTGAAATTTAAATTTTATTGCTATTTTTGTAGAAAGAACATCATTATGCTAAAAATTGGAGTATTAGGTGCTGGTCATCTAGGAAAAATACATTTGCGTTTATTACAACAATCTGAAAAATATGAATTAGTAGGTTTCTACGACCCTAATCAAGAGAATGCCGAGAAAATTTCAAAGGAGTTTGGCTATAAACATTTTAGTACAATTGCTACTCTTATTCATGCTGTTGATGTAATTGATATTGTTACACCTACTCTCTCTCATTATAAATGTGCAAAAGTTGCTATTAAATCGGGTAAGCATGTTTTTATCGAAAAACCCATTTCAAATACAGTAGAAGAAGCCGAAGAAATTATTACTTTGGCAAAAGAATATAATGTAAAAGGTCAGGTTGGTCATGTAGAGCGTTTTAATCCTGCATTCATCGCTACAAAAAACATGATCGAAAACCCAATGTTTATAGAATCCCATCGTTTAGCGGAATTCAACCCTCGTGGAACAGATGTTCCAGTAGTTTTAGATTTGATGATTCATGACATTGATGCTATTTTAAGTGTAGTTCAATCTAAAGTTAAAAATATAAGTGCTAGTGGCGTATCAGTTATCAGCGATACACCAGATATTGCTAATGCTCGCATCGAATTTGAAAATGGTTGTGTTGCCAACTTAACAGCAAGCAGAATATCGATGAAAAACATGCGAAAATCACGTTTTTTCCAGAAAGATGCCTACATCTCTGTTGATTTTCTAGAAAAGAAATGTGAAGTCGTAAAAATGAAAGATGCGCCTGATGTTCCTGGTGATTTTGATATGATTTTACAAAATGCCGAAGGAGTAAAAAAACAAATCTACTTCTCCAATCCTGATGTAGAACAAAACAATGCAATATTGGATGAATTAGACTCTTTTGCAGATGCAATTACACACAATACCACTCCGGTGGTAACCCTGGAACAAGCAACTGAAGCCTTAAGAGTCGCTTATCAAATTATTGACTGTTTTGATAAATAAAAATCAAGAAAATTAATCACATATTTTAATCTAAAATAAGAATGAAAATAATAGCAGTTATTGGGGCAGGAACAATGGGGAATGGTATTGCCCATACATTTGCTCAAAGCGGTTTTACAGTAAAATTAATTGATGTTTCCGAAAAATCATTAGATAAAGGAATGGCTACTATAGCCGCAAATTTAGACAGAATGGTTTCTAAGGGAACCATAACTGAACAGGATAAAGCAAAAACAATCACCAATATTATTACGTATACTGATATAAAAGACGGTGTTGTTGGAGTAGATTTAGTAGTAGAAGCAGCTACCGAAAATGTAGAGTTAAAACTGAATATTTTCAAGCAACTAAATGAAGCTTGTGCTCATAATACGATACTAGCAACTAATACTTCTTCTATTTCTATTACCCAAATCGGAAGCGTTGTAACACATCCTGAAAGAGTAATTGGTATGCATTTTATGAATCCAGTTCCTATTATGAAATTGGTAGAAATTATTCGGGGCTACAATACATCTGACGATGTAACAAAAACGATTATGGACTTGTCAGTACAATTAGGGAAAACTCCAGTCGAAGTAAACGATTATCCAGGTTTTGTTGCTAACAGAATATTAATGCCAATGATCAATGAAGCAATCGAAACTTTATACAATAAAGTAGCAGGAGTTTATGAAATTGATACTGTAATGAAGCTAGGAATGGGCCATCCCATGGGACCTTTACAATTAGCTGATTTTATTGGACTTGACGTATGTTTAGCCATTTTAAATGTTATGTATGATGGTTTCAAAAACCCTAAATATGCGCCTTGCCCACTATTGGTAAATATGGTTAGAGCAGGAAAAATGGGTGTAAAATCTGGTGAAGGTTTTTACGATTATTCTGAAAATAAAAAAGCAGAAAAAATTTCGAAACAATTTATATAATTTTTATTTTAAAGGTCGAAAGTCTTTGTATTATTGTACAGAGACTTTCGACCTTTAATTTTTAATTTCCAATGATTTATGGCTAAAATTGTTCCGTTTCAAGCAGTCAGACCTACTCGAGATAAAGTATGTTTAGTAACTTGCCGTTCCTATGAAGAATATGTAAATGCCGAATTAGCAGCACAATTAGACTTTAATCCATTGTCCTTTTTACATATCTTAAAACCAGCATACACCAATCAAGAAACAGTTTCATTCGAAAAAAGATACCGACAAGTACATCAAAAGTATCAGGAATTTAAAAATGAAATTATTTTAATTAAAGATAAAAAGCCCGCTATTTACATTCATAAAATTGTAACCAAAACTCACTCCTTTACGGGAATTATCGTAGGAACAAGTGTGGAAGATTATTGCAACAATGTTATAAAAAAGCATGAGGATATTATTGCCTTTAGAGTCCAATTATTGAAAGATTATATGCAACATGCTGAGTTCAACACGGAGCCAGTTTTAATGACATATCCCGATAATAAGATAATAGAGAATTGGATTTTCAATTGTTGCCAAAAGCTAGCCGATTTTGAATTTTCAACTACAAAAAAAGAAATCCATTATCTCTGGAAAATTGAAGATACATTAGAAATAGATTGGCTACAAAATATTTTTAACAAAACAGAAAGTTTATATATCGCTGACGGTCACCATCGTACCGAAGCTTTGAAAATGCTTTCTCAGGAAAATAAAGAATTACAAAACTCTTCAAAAAATCATATTTTAAGTTATTTAATTTCTGAAAATAATGTAAAAATATATGAGTTCAATCGACTCGTAAAAGATTTAAATGGATTATCAAAGAAGGATTTTATAAAAGCGATAGAAAATAATTTTATTCTTGAAAATAAATTCCAACAGCCTTTTCAACCCACAGAAAAGCATCATTTTGGAATGTATCTTGATCATGAGTTTTATAGTTTAATTTTACGAAAAGAAGAGGCAAATTTCAATACTGCTTTAGAAAGTTTGGATACTCAGATTTTATATAAAAAAGTACTTTTACCACTTCTCGGTATTGAAGATTTACGAAATGATGAAAGAATTGAATATCTTTCCGGAAAGCAATCTGTATTAGAAGTTAAAAATAAAATCGACCAAGGAGAATTTGAAGTTGGTTTTCTATTATTCCCTTCTAATATTGGAGAAATAAAAGCTTTAGCCGATACGGATCAAATTATGCCTCCAAAAAGTACTTTCATCGAACCTAAATTTAGAAGCGGATTAGTAATCTATGAATTCTAGATTGCAATTAACCATACAATTAAAAAGATTAAAAAATGCCAATAGCTGAAAATCTAATTTCGATAAAATCTAATTTGCCACAACAAGTAATTTTAGTGGCCGTTTCAAAAACTAAACCTGTATCGGACTTAATGCAAGCCTACGAGGCAGGTCAACGTATTTTTGGTGAAAACAAAATTCAAGAAATGACTGAGAAATGGGAAGTTATGCCTAAAGACATTCAGTGGCACATGATTGGTCATGTGCAAACGAATAAGGTCAAATTCATGGCACCCTTTGTAAATTTAATTCACGGAATTGATAGTTTGAAACTGTTACAAGAAATCGACAAACAAGCACAAAAAAACAACAGAATTATTGATTGCTTACTTCAAATTCATATTGCTGAAGAAGAAACTAAATTTGGTCTTAACGAAAAAGAACTAACATCGCTCCTGTCTTCAACTATTTTTCAAGAGATGAAAAATATACGAGTTACTGGTTTGATGGGAATGGCAACTTTTACGGAAGACAAAGAACAAGTTAAAAAAGAATTTATACATTTAAAATCAATTTTCGACAAATTAAGAGCACTTAAAACTGAAAATTGCCAACTTAATATAATCTCAATGGGAATGTCTGGAGATTACCAACTCGCCATTGATTGCGGAAGCACAATGGTTCGAATAGGAAGTAGTATCTTTGGCGGGAGAAACTGATTGGTTATTTCTGATTTTGAAAAATTAATCTTTAATACCGAAAAATAATCACTGAACACTGATTACTAAAAACTGAATACTGAAATTTGTACGCAATACTCGACATAGAAACCACTGGAGGACAATTTAACGAAGAAGGAATCACTGAAATCGCCATTTATAAATTTGACGGTCATGAAGTGGTGGATCAATTCATTAGTTTAGTAAATCCTGAAATTCCAATTCAGCCTTTTGTAGTAAAACTGACTGGAATCAACAATGCCATGCTAATCTCGGCACCCAAATTTTATGAAGTAGCCAAACGCATCATCGAAATAACAAACGATTGCGTCATTGTAGCGCACAACGCTTCTTTTGATTACAGAATTTTAAGAACAGAATTTAGAAGATTGGGTTATGATTTTCAAGCCAGAACATTATGTACTGTAGAATTATCTAAAAAATTATTACCAGAACAACCTTCTCACAGTTTAGGAAAACTAGTTCGCGCCCTTGGAATTCCAATGGCAGACCGCCATAGAGCAAGTGGCGATGCATTAGCAACGATAAAATTATTCAAAATACTTTTAGAGAAAGATTTAGAGAAAGAGATCGTAAAAGATTTTATAAAACTCGAAATAGAGAAAGGAATCGCTCCAAAATTATTAGATATTGTTTCCAGTTTACCTTCTACTACAGGCATTTATTATATTCATAACGAAAAAGGCAATCTAATATACATTGGCAAAAGCCGAAATATAAAAAAACGCATCAATCAGCATTTTACAGGTACTTCAGCGAAATGTAAAAAGATTCAAGCCGAAGTTTTTACCGTAACTTTTGAGGAAACAGGAAGCGAATTGATTGCTTTATTAAAAGAAAGCCAAGAGATAAAAATAAATAAACCAATATTAAATAGAGCGCAACGCAAAAGTATATTTCAATTGGCTTTATATGCAGAAAAAGATACGAAAGGTTATCTAAACCTAAAATTGCAAAAAGCAGACGGCAGAAAAAAAGAAATTACCTCCTTTGCCTCTTTGCAAGAAGGGAAAAATGCTTTATTCAGAATTACATCACATTATAATTTATGTCAAAAGCTAACAGGATTATATGACACCAAAACAAGTTGCTTTCAATACAGTATAAAAGAATGTGACGGAGCTTGTATTAATGAAGTTTCTCCTGATGTTTATAACGCAAGAGTACTTGAATTTATTGAAAAGAGTAGCTTTGAACATCAAAACATGATTCTTATTGATAAAGGAAGACATATTAGCGAGAGATCAGCTGTTTTAATCGAAAATGGAATCTACAAAGGGTACGCTTTTTACGATTTAAACTACCAAATTAATAATATCGAAATATTAAGAAATATTATTATTCCTATGCAAAACAATAGAGATACCAAGAATATTATTCAAGGACACATTAGAAAAAGTAAAACATTAAAAACCTTAAAATTCTAAGCGTATATTAATTAATAAAAAATTTATGGAGAGAATGAAGTCAAGATTTGACACTTTCAGACAAAAAGTAAATATAATAATATACGGAACCAATACAGCTTACGGCAGATTATTTGATTTAGTACTTTTAGCCGTAATAGTTGTAAGTGTTATAATTGTAATGCTGGAAACAGTTAAAGGTTTTGACGAAAAATACCATCAAGAACTTATTGTTTTAGAATGGGTTATAACTATTTTCTTTACGATAGAATATATTCTACGAATTATATCCATTAAAAAACCTATAAAATATATTTTTAGTTTTTATGGAATAATTGATTTGCTGGCAACATTACCTATGTATTTTTCACTATTTTTTGTTGGAACTAGTGTCTTATCCGTCTTACGTGCCATACGTCTTTTACGATTATTCAAAATTTTAAAACATCCAAAATTCTCCAATCAATCCGTTCATCTAAAGGAAGCTTTAGTAGCTAGCAGAGGAAAAATACTTATTTTCATGTATTTCATGTTAGTTAGTAGTGTTATAATTGGCTCACTCATGTATGTCGTAGAAGGTAAAGAAGGTGGATTTACAAGTATTCCCATTAGTATTTACTGGACAATTGTAACCTTGACTACAGTAGGTTATGGTGATATTTCTCCAATTACGCCGCTGGGACAATCGATCGCATCAATAGTAATGATCATGGGATACGGTATAATTGCAGTTCCTACAGGAATTGTTTCTGCCGAATTTGCAAGCTATAATACAAAAAGAACAGTACCCGAAAGAATTAATCCATGTTCAAATTGTGGCACTGATGGACATGAATATAACGCAAAATATTGCTACCAATGTGGCGAAACAATCTAATTTATTAATTTGAAGCTAAATCCAGCTGTACACTACAACTCCTCATTATTACAGTTGTTTTTCTAAGGCATAAAAGGAGCTTCCTTTGGTCGCTCTTTTATACCAAGAAAAACAAACTGCAATAACTCCGGGGTTTTCGTTTCTATCTGGGCTAAAAAATATGAAATACTTAATCACAATAGTCGGACCAACAGCCATCGGAAAAACTTCCTGGAGCATCATATTAGCTAATTATTTTAATTGTGATATTATCTCTTGTGATAGCCGACAATTTTTCAAAGAAATGACAATTGGAACTGCTGTTCCCAGCACTTCAGAACTCGCCGCAGCAAAACACTATTTTATCCAGAATAAATCGATATTCGAAAATTATACAGTAGGTGATTTTGAGAAAGAAGCCATAACTAAATTAGACGAATTATTTTTGACAAATGATTACGCAATACTAGTTGGCGGATCAGGATTATATGTAGATGCTATTCTTAAGGGATTTGATGAATTTCCTGAGATTGATCCAATTATTCGATTGGAAGTAAATGCAAACTACGAAAAATTAGGAATAGGATATTTACAGCAGAAACTTCAACTTTTAGATCTAGAATATTACAACACTTTGGCCCAAGAGAATCCACAAACATTACAAAATCCACAACGTATGATGCGCTTTGTAGAAGTTTGTTTGGGTTCAGGAAAAGCGTACTCCTCCTTTTTAAATCAAAAACAGAACAGCAGAAACTTCACTCCTATTTTAATAGGTTTGGAAGCGGATAGAAAAATAATTTATGACAGAATTAATAAACGTGTTGACATCATGATGAGTGAAGGCTTATTGACGGAAGCCAAAAAACTATATCCTAACAAAGATTTGAATGCGCTACAAACCGTTGGTTATAGAGAATTATTCAGTTATTTTGATCATGAGATTTCACTGGAATTCGCCATCGAAGAGATCAAGAAGAATACAAGACGCTTTTCTAAACGACAATTGACTTGGTTTAAAAGAAATGAAAAAATAAAATGGTTTGATTTTGAATCACCCGTACAGAAAGTAATTGCATACATTAATTCGGGGAAATAGCAAAAGTCAAAGCAATTACCTAATCAAAAAACAATTGCAGTAACAATCAAAAAATTAAATTATAAATGCCAATAGCACCAAATTTCACATCTATTTTAAGCAAAGATTGGGACATCAATTTTACGCAATGTGCACCAAATGGATATTTAAAGTATACCGATCTGTGTAATCTTTTGCAATTAACCGCTGCGGCTCATTCCGAAACTGGTGGAATTAGTTTTACCGATATGCAGGAATTCGATCAAGCATGGGTATTAAGTAGAATGCGCGTTGAAATTAAGAAATTACCAAAATCGGGAGATAAAGTAACAGTTAAAACCTGGATTAATTCTCTAGAAAATTCTCGTTCGGTGCGTGCTCTAGAAATGCATCTTAACGGTGAAAAAATAATTGGTTCTGAGACTTTTTGGGCAGTTTTTAATACCAAAAAACGCCGTCCAGAGGCATTAGCTTTACCATTCGAACATTTTGTACTTTATCCCGAAAAAAGAGCGACGATAGAGGGATTCTCAAAAATAAATTTGAATCATGAAAAAGAAATAGTTTTTGAAAAAAAGGTTTTCTTATCGGATTTAGACATTGTTAATCATGTAAATAATGTAAAGTATCTAGAATGGTGCATGGATTTAGTAGACGCAGATTTAATCTTAAATCAAAAACTAGAGCGTTTTGAAATGAATTTTTTAAAAGAATTATCATTAAAAGATTCTGTGATTATTCACGAAAGTATTTCTGAAAGCGAAACTATTTTTAGTATTACCAAAGAAGATAAAACGAGTTTTGCGCTACAATTGAATTGGAAATAAAATAGCTTCTTAAACAAAATTTAGCCCTGATTGAAACGGCATCCTTTTTCTTGCTGCCCCAAGCAGGAAGAAAAAGATATAGTGTAAAGCAGGATATAGCTCTAAAAAAAAGGCTCCAATTACTTGAAGCCTTTTTTGATTTATTCTACTGTTTTTTTGTTTTTTACAACTAGTCTGAATCCTTCACCGTGAATGTTCAGTATTTCCACATCTTCATCAAGTTTCAAATACTTTCTCAACTTAGCGATGTAAACATCCATACTTCTTGACGTAAAATAGTTGTCATCTCTCCAAATTTTCGTTAAAGCCAATTCTCTTGGCATCAAATCATTTTCATGAAGAATAAGCATTTTTAATAATTCGTTCTCTTTTGGAGATAATTTTATTGGCTCTTCATTATTAAAAGTCAAAAAACGAAGTTTAGAGTTCAAGTGGAATTTACCAATATTGAATTCAAATTGTACTTGTTCTGCTTTTGTATCTGAAGATTTTCTTTGAATTATTGCCTTAATTTTCATCAATAAAACTTCAGAATCAAAAGGTTTATTCAAGTAATCATCCGCACCTGCTTTGTATCCTTTTAAGACATCCTCTTTCATCGATTTTGCTGTCAAGAAAATAATAGGCACTTCATTATTTTTTTCTCTTATTTCCTTAGCTAGCGTATATCCGTCTTTGTAAGGCATCATTACGTCTAAAATACATAAGTCATAAGTATCTTTTTTAAATTTTTCAAATCCTTCCATTCCGTTCTTAGCTAGAGTAACATCAAAATCATTTAGCATTAAATAATCTTTTAATACTGCTCCAAAATTAAGGTCGTCTTCTACAAGAAGTATTTTTTTATTTACATTTTCCATATTCTAATTTATTAGTGGTAATTTTATTATGAAGGTACTCCCTTTTCCCTTTTCACTTTCTACATAAACTTGACCGTTATGATCCTCAACTATTCTTTTTACATAGGCTAAACCCAAACCATGCCCTTTTACATTGTGAATATCACCGGTATGTTCTCTGTAAAATTTTTCAAAAATTCTTTTTTGAGCTACTTTACTCATTCCTAATCCTTTATCTTTAATTTTAATAATGATCATATCTTTGATATTCTCAGTAATAATCTCTATTTCAGGAACATTAGGAGAATATTTAATAGCGTTCTCTAAAATATTTACAATCACATTAGTAAAATGAACATCATTAATTAATACTGTAGTTCTTAAAGCATTAAAATGGCTTACAATTGTTCCTTCTCTATCCTCT
>CBDUEE010000060.1:0-13496 GCA_965366105.1 uncultured Flavobacterium sp.
GCTGTAGCTCAAACCATGAATAGCGGTGTTAGTGCTTATCTTGGTGGCAAATTAGGATTAGGAAATCAAGTTACAACTAATTCCTCGGCATGCACCACTGGAACTGAAAGCATTTTAATGGCTTTTGAAAAAATTAGATCTGGTCAAGCAAAACGAATTTTAGCAGGAAGTACGAGTGATTCAGGGCCTTATATTTGGGGAGGATTTGATGCTATGCGTGTTTGTACTTTTAAGCATAATAAAACTCCAGAAGAAGGCTCAAGACCAATGAGTGCTACTGCTTCAGGATTTGTTCCAGGAAGTGGAGCAGGAGCATTAGTGATAGAAGATTTAGAAACAGCTTTAAGTCGTGGCGCAAGAATTTATGCTGAAATTCTAGGTGGAAATGTAAATTCAGGTGGACAACGAGGTTTAGGAACAATGACGGCTCCAAATCCAGTTGCAGTACAAAAATGTATTCTAAATGCTATAGAAAATGCTGGAATTCATGCGAATCAGATTGATGCAATAAACGGACATTTGACCGCAACATCTAAAGATAGTTTGGAAATTCAGAATTGGAGTGAAGCTTTAAAACGAAATGGATTAGAATTTCCTTATATCAATTCTTTGAAATCGATGGTCGGGCATTGTTTGTCTGGAGCGGGAAGTATAGAAAGTGTAGCATCAGTATTACAATTACATCACGGATTCATTTTTCCCAACATCAATTGTGATGATCTACATCCTGAAATATCTGCTATGATTGATGAATCTAAAATACCAAAAAAATTAATTGAGACAAACATTCAAATTTTAGCGAAAGCCAGTTTCGGTTTTGGCGATGTTAATGGTTGTGTGATTTTCAAGAAGTTTAAAGAATGAAATTCACAATTAGAGATGGCGATCAAAATGTATCCTAACACTATTACATCAGTGTTACTAACTTGAAAACCGATACAATTACACACAAATGACCGATTATTTAAATACTATTGTGTGTTAATTTTAACTAATAATTTTCCTTAAAAATAATACTTACTTAATAAAAAAAGCAACATAAAATGGACAAACAAGAAATAATCGAGCAGTTAAAAGAAATTATCAAACCTTACATTCAAGATCAAGCCGCTTTTGAATCACTTACAGAAAATACAGATTTCATCAATGATTTGAAAATAAATTCTGCGAATCTTGTTGATGTAATTTTAGATATCGAAGAAAAATACAATATAGTTATTGATAATGATTCGATGGAGCGAATGATCAACGTAAAAACTGCAATCGAAATTATAGAAACCAAGCTAGTTGAGGGAAATTAAGATTTTAATACAAGAAAAATGATTGGAAATGATGTTGTAGATTTAACTTTAGCCAGAAAAGAAAGCAATTGGCAACGCGAAGGATTTTTAGATAAAATATTTACTCAAAATGAGCAATTACTTATCGAAAACACGAATAGTCCAGAAATATTGGTTTGGAATTTATGGACAAGGAAGGAAGCAGTATACAAGATCTATAATCGGGAAACAGGTATTCGGGGTTACATTCCTTTGCAAATAGACTGTTTTTATGAAAATGAAAATTTAGGAACTGTTACCTGTAATGGTTCTACCTATTTTACAAAAACTCTTATTTCTAAAGAATGTATTTATACTATTGCAGTTGCTGAAAAAGTATATTTTGACCAATTAGGAAAAATTAGTTTAGATACTAAAATTAGTAAAATAGACGGTATCCCTTTTTTAATTGATCCTACTACTTATATTTCAAGCCCTGTCTCTATTACTCATCATGGACGCTTTTGGAAAGGGATCACATTATTACTTTAAATTTTTTTTACCCGAAAAAATCATTTAATTCCCAATTTTGATTTTAATTTTAAGAACAACAAAGCAGATTTATAAGCATCTTCTGCGGAAGAGTTTCGGTCACTTATTGGAATATTATAAATTTTACAAAGTTCATTAAGAGAAAATTGTTTGTCATTTATATCTTGCAGCTTGCGGTGCATAACATCAATATCTAATGCTTCATTTCTTAATCGACCACAATCTAATCTTTCTAAGGCGGCATTGATGATTTCTACATCAAAATCTATATGATGTCCTACTATAACCGAACTACCTATAAATTCAATTAATGATTCTATTGCATCTGGCTCTGATAGTTTTTTTAATTTAGTCTCTAACAAAAAATCGCTAGATAATTTATTGTCATGCAAATATATATATTGTAATAAAACAACTTCAAAACTATCACCAATGTAAATGCTATCACCGTTAACTCCAAAAGCACCTATAGAAAGAATAACATCTTTATCAGAATTTAACCCAGTAGTTTCTGTAGATAAAACGACAAAACGAGATGATTTTTCATCGAATTTTGAGATGTAATTTTTCCACCATTCAGGATGTTCTTTATTAATATTTTTTAACCAGTCTAACATAATTATGAAAATTGAGTGAGTTGGAATTTACTTTTTATTAATTCTTCTAATTCTCTCATAGGAGCTAAAGCATTTTTTAATTTTTCGCGATCAATTTTTGATAGTTCGTCTAGATTTATAAATTGACCATTATTGTCATTTTTTAAGCCTTCTAAAGTTCTAAACTTGGATAAAGTCAAAAACGCTTCGGCACAATTAAGATATATCTCGGCATGTTTGGGATCTGTAATTGCAAATTGTTTGAACCGTTGATAGGTATTATTGATTCCCCGTATTTCAAAATTTAGAGCAAATAGACGTGCTCCATCAATTAATGGCATCAAAGCACGGGTTTTTATGTCGAATTTATTTTTATTCGGGCCTTCATCTTCCACATTGAAATTCTTGAAAAAACTCAAAGGAGAATTTTTTCTCAAAGCATCATTACCTAAAAAGTCAAAAAATAAGGTATTGTTTTTGGCATTTTTAAAAACTGTATCTGAAATAGCATCTTCAATTTTTTGTTCTCCAAATGCAATTTCATAATCAAAGAAAATACTACTTATTTCATTACTATTTTCACCTGGAGTATTCATCCAATTATCATATTGTTTTGTCCAGTCAGTCAGTGATTTACACCAAAGCATATTGCTTCCCATGTGTCTATTTGGACATAGTTCATAACCGATTTTCTCAAGTGTAGTAGTGGTTTTTTTTCCTAATTTTAAAAAATAGTCTTTTACATCTCGGTATTTATCTGGAGACACATCTTCAAAAACTAAAATACTATCTTGATCAGTCAATAGTAATTGTTCCTTTCTACCTTGACTACCAATACTTAACCAAGCAAAACGAGTAGGAGGTGAGCCTAAATCTAAAATTGATAATTCAACGGAACGCTTAATAATAGCCAAATTGATTTCACTAGCAATATTAAATATATGAGAAACAGGAATATTTTTAGTAATCGAAGTCTGAATTAAATCCGTTAAACGTTCTCGAATTTCTTTCAATTCTTTTCCTGATTGACAACGTTTAATCTCTTTGATTAAAACTCCTGGATTACTGGCTTGAGCAATAATTAGATCATTTTCGCTAATGATACCTTTAACATTAGATTTGTCTGTTCCATCTTGCGTTACACATAAATGGGTTACGTTGTGTTTTAGCATAAGCAACTGTGCTTCGGCCAAAGAAATATTTTCTAATACGGTTATAACTGGAGAAGACATTATTTTATCTACTGAAACAGTGTTAGAAAATCGACCTGTAGCAATTTTAGAACGCATATCTGTATCGGTAATAATCCCTAAAGGAATATTATTATCGCATATTATAATATTATTTTTTAATGATTCAGTCATTAATTGTGCCACATCCTGAACTATAGCACTACTATTTGTTTTTAGAGGAGAGGTGTTATAGGATAAAGACTGAAAATATTGCATTTCTGATTTTTGACCAGAATAATAAACATTATCTGACATTAATTTTCCTATTAAATTTTCTTTGTCTTTAGGATTTCGTGTATTTACGGCAAAGCTCTCTAGTAGGTAATTTAGAACTTCAGAATTATTGGCTACAAAAGGACGAAAAGTTGTTATTGGAATAGCATAAATAACACTTTCTTCTCTAGCTTTGGCCGTCATAATGTAGTTGTTTTTAGCAAAAAATGGACGTAATCCAAAAATATCTCCTTCAACACATTTGTTTAATAAGGTTTCCTCTGCGTCAGCTATAATTGATAAGGTAACAACACCAGATGCTACCACATAAAAGCTATCATGTAGAAGATCATTTACTTGAAATACAACTTTATGTTTTTCTAAATTTATAACACGAATATTGGTAGCTATTTCAGATAATTCCTGAAAAGTCAAGTGATTAAATGGCCGATGTTCTTTCAAAAAATCAGCAATATGTTCCGCAATTGTATTCATAATTATAAAGATAAAAAAGGGTATTTTAATGTAAAAATACTGAAATTAAAAATTATATCACAACCATTAATACAGCAAAACTTTATAATTATACAATGCATAATTTTTTCATAAAATAAATGGGATTTTTATAGTTTTTAATGAACTTGTTATATATTTATTCATTAATCTAAAACATTTTAAATCATGAAGTTACTAAGAAAAATACTTTTTCCGCTTATTGCATTACTTATTGTTAATTTTATTAATGCACAAGAAAAACCTGCAAGTAGTAAAGAGATGGCTACTGGAAAAATTAATGGTGCTACAATTGCAATAAATTATAGTAGTCCATCTGTGAAAGAAAGAAAAATATGGGGTGGATTAGTTCCTTTTAATGAAGTATGGCGTGCAGGTGCAAATGAAGCAACCACATTTGAAACAACTAAGGAAATTACTGTTGAAGGATCAAAATTACCCGCAGGTAAATATTCTTTTTTTGTAATTCCAAATGAAAAAGAATGTATAATTATTTTTAATAAACAAGCTAAACAATGGGGATCTGGAAAATATAATGAAAAAGAAGATCAGTTGAGAGTTACGGTTAAACCACAAGTCACAAAATCATCTGCTGAAAAATTAATGTATACTGTTGCTAAAAATAAAGTGGTATTGAGTTGGGAAAAATGGAATATTCCTGTAAGCATCAAATAATATTTATATTCAAATTCATAGAAAGCATTATCGAAAGGTGATGCTTTTTTTATTAAACAAATTCTATATAGTAAAATTCTATTTTACATAATATAAATTATAGTTCATTTATGTATCCTCATAATTCATAGTATTAATATTTAGTATTTACTGTGCAATAAATAGCTGTCAATGAAATCATCGATCCTTTAAAATCATCGATCCTTCAAATTAGATAATATTAAGTGTGTTGTAGGTTCGCCATACACTAAAAGTCTGTCAATAAATTGTTGTAAATGCAACTGATCAATTAAAATAACTTTCATAAATATATTATGTGTTCCCGTGATTCGATGAACTTCAGATATTTCCGGATACTGATTTAATTGATCACAAAAAAGAATTAATTTTCCGCTAAACAATTTAAACATAATAAAAACTTCAAGTCCAAAACCAAGTTTCTTATTATCAAGCACAATATTATAGCCTTTAATAACCTCAGATTCTTCCAGTTTTTGAACGCGTTCCCTGACGCTCGAAGGTGAAAGTCCAATTTGTTTGCCAATTTCTACAAAAGAAACTCTTGAATTCATTTTAAGTTTCTCTATTATTTTTAAATCGATTGTATCTATCATTAATAAAATTTTATTTTCGCAAAATTACTTTTTTAAAGTGGTAAAACACATTAAAATCCGCTGATAAAATTTTAGTTAAATGTGGAGTTAAACTACTTTTGCATCATGGATACTATGTTATTTTTACTTTCAATTGGGATTTTCTTAGGTTTTTTTATTCAGACTATTAGCGGTTTTGCAGGAGCTTTGGTAGCATTACCTTTTTTACTTTTCGTTATGCCATTGACAGAAGCTGTTTGTTATATCTCTATTTTCTATTCTGTTGCTTCTCCTATTTATTTTTATAAAGAGTGGAAAAACATGGACAAGCAGTTGTTGAAAAAGCTAGCTATAACTTCTTTAGTTGGTGTATTAATTGGCTCTGTAGTTTTATTATTCGGTGAACCCACGATTTTAAAAAAAGCATTGGGTTTGTTTATTATTTTATTTGTTTTCAATACTATTATAAATAAAAAGAAAAAGAAATTTGGTAACAAAGTACAATTTATTTTAGGACTTTTTGGTGGCTTTTTTTCAGGAGTTTTTTCTACAGGAGGCCCTTTATATGCTGTAATTATAAAAAATGAAACAGCTGATGTAAAGACTTTTAGAGCTACAATGTTTGGGATTTTAGGACTAGTATCAATGATGCGAATTGGTATTTTAGTCTTTGAAGGTGTTTTGACAAGTAGTGAATTAGTTAATTCCTTTTATGTTTTCCCTTTTTTTATTCTTGCCTTGATACTAGGAAAAATGGTTTACTTAAAATTAAACGACGAATTATTGAAAAAAATTATTTTAGGTTTACTTTTTATATCTGGTGCTGTTTTATTGATGAAAAATTAGCCTGAATCTAAGAATTAATATTTAATCAATCTTACCGCTTGTTAAGTTTTTGTAGCGTCTTCAATTGATTTACCTTTGCAAAAAATTAAAACAGCTATTTTGAATAATAACACAGCAATGTCTAGGAAAAAATATGTCAAACTAATCCTAATTTTAGGGTCATTAACGGCTTTAGGACCATTTTCTATCGATATGTATTTACCTGGTTTTTCTGGAATTGCAAAAGATCTCAATACTTCTGTTGCGAATGTTTCGATGACTTTATCTAGTTATTTTATTGGTATTTCTGCTGGACAATTGCTTTATGGTCCATTATTAGACCGTTTTGGAAGAAAAAAACCATTGTTTTTTGGATTGTTAGTTTATATTTTGGCATCGTTAGGCTGTATTTTTGTCACTGATATTGATACTTTTATTGGTTTACGATTCATTCAGGCCGTTGGTAGTTGTGCAGCAACTGTGGCATCAGTATCTATGGTTCGGGATTTATTTCCTGTAAAAGATATTCCAAAAGTATTTTCTCTTCTAATGTTAGTTGTTGGTCTTTCACCAATGTTGGCGCCAACAATTGGTGGTTATGTAACTGCTTATTATGGCTGGCATACTGTATTTTTTATATTGATGTGCATGGGGATCACTGTTCTTATAGCTTCACAAATTGTACTACCCAATACGTATTTGCCTGACACTTCAATTTCATTAAAGCCTAAACCAATAATTACCAATTTTATAAGTATTCTAAAAGAGCCTCAATTTTATACTTATGCTTTTGCTGGTGCGATTGCATTTTCTGGATTATTTACCTACGTTGCCTCCTCTCCTATTCTATTTATGGATATTTTTAAAGTAGATGCAAAGACTTACGGCTGGATATTTGCTTTTATGTCGCTTAGTTTTATTAGTGCCAGTCAGTTAAATTCCTTATTATTAAAAAAATTTAATAGTGAACAAATGATTTTTGGTGCTTTACTTTCGCAATCGGTTATCGTTATTTTGTTCCTTGTATTGTCTATAAGTAATGTTTTGGGTTTATACGGAACAATTAGTATGTTATTTTTATTTTTGGCTTGCTTAGGAATTTCTAATCCAAATACTGCTGGACTTACGCTTGCCCCATTTGCAAGAAATGCCGGAAGTGCTTCTGCTTTAATGGGAGCTATTCAACTGGGATTAGGAGCATTTGTTTCATTTGCGGTTGGTGTTTTTGTACATAAATCCGCAGTTGCTATGGTTGTAATTATGACAATTACAACACTTTTAGCTTTAGTGATTTTGATTCTTGGAAAAAGGAAGTTAAAAAAAACAACTACTAACTCATCTGATCAAGAAATTATAACCGTTGATTAATTATAGGTGTTTCATTACTTCTTTTTCGGATGATGTAAGTTCAAATTGATTCATTCCTATATCCTCGTGTACTTTATTTGGAAGACTTTGTGTTTCAATTTTTTGCATGATATTTGGATGAACATAATAGGATCTACAAACTGTAGGTGTGTTTCCAAGTTCATCAGCAACCATTCGAATCAGTGTGTTGCTAAACTTTCTTTTTTTAGTTTCACCTATTGCTTCTATTGCATACGGATAAAGTTCTACGGCCAAACGACTTGCTACCCACGTTCTAAAATCTTTACTGCTAAAACCTTTTCCCATGTGGGTTCGAATGTATTGATTGACATCTTCACTATCTACTGCGTGGAATTGTCCATCATCATCCTTGTATCTAAAAATTTCATATCCAGGTAACTCGGCCGATTTTTTAATTAATTTCGCTAACTGGGCATCGTCAACTTCTACGTGTCGCATTTGGTTACTTTTACCTTTATACTCAAATATAACTTGGTTTTTTTCAAAAGTAATGTGTTTCCTACGTAAAGTAGTTAAACCAAAGGTTCCATTTTGATTGGCATATTGTTTATTTCCTATTCGAATTCCCGTTTCATCCAAGAGCAAAACTATCAAAGCTAAAATTTTATCTTTGCTCCATTCTTTGGTTGCTATATCTTCTATAATTTTTTTTCGAAATTTAGTCAATGCTTTACCAAAACTTTTCATTTTGGCAAATTTCTCTTCTTGTTTCTTCTTTTCAAATTCTGAATGATAAATGTATTGCTTTCTGCCTTTTGCATCCCTACCAATAGCTTGAATATGACCATCATCCCATTTACAAATATAAACAGCGTTCCACATTGGCGGAATAATAAGTCTACGAAATCTACTTAATAGTAATTTATCTGTAATTTTATTGCCGTCTTCATCAAAATATTGATAGCCTTTGCCTTTTTTTCTTTTATGAATCGACATCGCTTCATCATCAACGTGTTTTATCTCTATTTTAGTTTCTTTACTTTTCATAATTCATTATAATTTAATGTATTAAAGGTAAATAATAGGTTAATTTTTGAGTTTTAGAATTTCCGAATAATTTTATATAATTGACCTAATATTCAACAATGACTTATATGATAATTTTGAACTATATAAGTTGCATACCGAAAGCATGTAAAAAAAGATAAATATTCTCCTTTATATATAAAACTATATAGTAATATTGCAATATACAAAAAGTACTATGGGAGCGACAAAAACAGATTTTTATACCGATAAACAAAATGAACTCGCAATTTTAACAAAAGCACTCGGTCATCCTGCCCGAATTGCAATTATAGAATACATTTTAAAAGTAAACTCGTGTATTTGCGGAGATATTGTAAACGAATTACCGTTGGCACAACCAACAGTTTCTCAACATTTAAAAGAATTAAAAAATGCAGGACTAATTAAAGGTCGTGTTGAAGGAAATGCAATTTGTTATTGCATAGACGAAAATGGTTTTGAAAAAGTCAAAAGCTTTTTTCAAAACGTAAACGAACATATTGAAAAAAAGAAAACAGATTGTTGTTAATGTAAATTCAACATCAAAAATGTTTTTTGCTATTCTGGCGGAACAGAAGTAACAGTAATGTTTTATATTGTAGCTAAAAATTTAGAAAAGCAAGGTTTTAAAATCAAAGTAAAATCAAATAATAATTATGTCAGGAAATAATTGTACACCAACATTAGAAAGAAAAAAGTTAGGTTTTCTAGACCGTTTTTTAACCTTATGGATATTTTTGGCAATGGCTATCGGAGTTTCAATTGGTTATTTTATTCCATCTAGCAGTGGTTTCATAAATTCATTTTCAAGCGGAACAACCAATATTCCTTTAGCCATAGGGTTAATACTAATGATGTATCCACCATTAGCAAAAGTAAAATACGAACAAATGGGTGATGTATTCAAAAACACAAAAGTTCTTGGTGCATCACTATTCCTCAATTGGATTGTAGGTCCAATATTAATGTTTTCATTAGCATTATTTTTCCTAAAAGATTATCCAGAATATATGATTGGCTTAATCCTAATTGGTTTGGCTCGTTGTATTGCAATGGTCGTCGTTTGGAATGATTTAGCCGAAGGAAACCGCGAATACGGAGCAGGACTAATTGCATTAAACAGTATTTTTCAAGTGTTGCTTTACAGTATTTATGCCTATTTTTTTATTACAATTTTACCGCCCTATTTTGGTTATACAGGTTTTGAAGTAAATATAAGCATAGGACAAATTGCAGAAAGCGTTGGTATCTATTTAGGAATTCCGTTTGCATTAGGAATAATAAGTAGATATGTATTGATCAAACTAAAAGGCGAAGAATGGTTTCAAACTAAATATGTTCCCCTAATTTCTCCAATAACATTAGTGGCATTATTATTTACAATTCTAATAATGTTCAGTCTTAAAGGTAGGGTTATTGTACAGATTCCGATGGATGTCGTTCGTATTGCAATTCCGTTAATTATTTATTTTATACTAATGTTTGTAGTTAGTTTTTTCGTCGGTAAATATTTCGGTGCTGATTATTCAAAATCAACAGCAATTGCATTTACAGCAACTGGTAACAATTTTGAATTAGCTATTGCGGTGTCTATAGGTGTTTTTGGCATCAATAGTGGACAAGCATTTGCAGGCGTAATTGGTCCTTTGGTCGAAGTACCAGCATTAATTGCATTAGTAAATGTTGCCTTTTGGTTCCGAAAAAAATATTTCGCAAAGGAAAATTTTAAAAAAGAGGCATAATATGATTGGTGAAAATTTATTCAAAAAATAGCTTAATTGATTTCAATGAGGTGATTTGTAGACTTGTTTGGCTTTTTTTATCCTTATAATATATTTAATGATTTTGCTATTTTCTAACTTTAAATAAATAGATTCCATTTGTTATGCTTTGAGTATTAATTTTGATTATGGTCTAAAATAATTTAAATAGCGAAAAAAAACCATTATTAAACTCTTTCAAGTCTAATAATGGTTTTGATTTTAATTATAAAAGAAAGCTCTAAAGTTTTAAGTCCCTATTTAATAGTTTACCGACAATCCTACTCCAAATCCCATATCGCTGTCGTAATGCGTTCTGATACCCATATTTTTGTTTATGATATATCGTAAATCAGCCATATATTCTTTGTCTGTATTAACCATAAAACCAGCTCGTAATCTTTTTGAAATTGGAATGTCTTCTCTCATTAATTGCAAACGAACATCACCATTATGATATACTTCTGCTTGAAAAATCACCAACATTGGTAAAGTATAATCAAAACCTAAACTAACTAAACTACGGTTGTCCTTTGTATTGGATTGATTGAATAAATTTCTTTCTTGCTCATCCATTCCCATTTTTCTGTAGCGATAATCAAAACCTACAAAAGGCATAAACCACTGATTTTTCCCGATGTATCGTCCCACATGAGTTTCTACTTCATAACCATGCATTTTATTATATCCTAAACGCCATTCTGTACCAAAACTCCAGCGCGCATTTTGTACCATTGCCATTCCATCATTACCATTAGTAGCAAAATCATTTTGAGCCATGAAATGAGTTTCATTACTTTCGGCTTGCAATTTTTTATAGGCAGCAGCTTTGTTCGGTAAATAGGGATTCGGTTCTGAATTTTCATAACTAAAAACCCGATTCATCCCAGACATCATGTGATATAAAATGTGACAATGAAAGAACCAATCGCCATCTGCATTAGCAGCAAATTCGATTACGTCTGTTTCCATTGGCATAATATCCAATACATTTTTCAACGGAGAGTATTCTCCTTGACCATTTATAACTCTAAAGTCATGTCCGTGCAAATGCATAGGATGACGCATCATTGAATTATTGTATAAAGTGATACGAACGATCTCCCCTTTTTTAATTAAAATTTTATCCACCTCAGATAAAACTTTATTATCCATGCTCCATACATAACGATTCATGTTTCCAGTAAGTTCAAATCTAATTTCGCGCACAGGAGCATTTTTATCAAGAGTAGTTTTAGTTGGTGATTTTAAAATTGAATAATTCAGCGTTACAATATCAGAATTCATCGCACTCCTATTGTGTTTTGAATGATCCATCTTTTCATTCATTTTCATTCCACTTTCTTGCTTTCCTTCAGTGGCAAATTTAGCAGATGATTTTGAATGATCCATATTTCCGTCCATTTTCATTGGATCGCTACCTCCAGCTTTCGGCTTTTTACTAACTCCTGAAATTTCTGGATACATAACTGTATTCATATCCATTTTTTGCAACGACATATCCATTCCCATATCATTCATTGAACCATCCATGTTCATCATGTCGTTCATCATCTTCATTCCTTCAAAATATTTCAATTTTGGCATCGGACTAACTAATTGTTTGATTCCTTTACCAATATAAATAGAAGTTGATTTAGTCCTATCTTCTGGAGTAGCTACAAACTCGTACGACGTGTCATCCGCAGGAATGGTAACCACAACATCGTAGGTCTCTGAAACTCCGATAATCAATCGATCTACTTCAACCGGATCTACATCATTACCGTCGTTAGCCACTACAGTCATTTTTCCGCCAGCATAATTCAACCAAAAATAGGATGATGCACCACCATTGGAAATTCGCAATCTTACTTTGTCTCCGCCTTTAAATTGCGTTAGCTGACTTTCGTTCTGACCATTTATTAAGAATTTGTCATAATAAACATCACTCACATCCATGGCTAACATGCGTTTCCACTCGTTAGTTAGTTTGGTTTTAAAATGTCCTGCTTTTATTGCTTCTGCGTAACTCTGAGTAGTTCCTTTCTTAATGGCAAAATAGTCGGAAGCGTTGTGTAATAATCGATGTACGTTTTTAGGATTTAAATCCGTCCATTCGCTTAAAATTACAGGAACTTGTGGTAAGTCATCAATTCCTTTTCTGAATGTTTTATCATCAGTTTTTTTCTTCAGAATTAACGAACCGTACATCCCTATTTGCTCTTGCATTCCACTATGACTGTGGTACCAGTGTGTACCATTTTGCACAATTGGAAAACGATACGTAAAGGTTTCACCAGGTTCAATAGGCATTTGTGTTAAGTACGGAACACCATCTTCTTTGTTTGGCAAATATAATCCGTGCCAATGTAATGAAGTACTTTCTTTCAATTGGTTATGAACTACAATTTCAGCAATATCGCCTTCTGTAAAAGTTAGCGTTGGCATTGGAATCTGTCCATTTACCGCAATTGCTCTTTTTTCTTTTCCAGAAAAATTCACTAAAGTATCTTTTACATAAAGATCATAATGGACGACTTTTTGAGCCAAAAGCATATTTGAAATAAAGAGTACAAAAACAACAGCGATTATAGTATTATTTTTCATTTTCTAATCTTTTAATCATTAGTTTCATTTGTTCAATTTCTTTTTTTTGTGCAGCGATGATATCATCTGCTAATTTTTTAACTTCTGGATCTTTAATATCTGCTCTTTCACTTGTCAAAATGGCGATTGAATGATGTGGAATCATTGCTCTCATCCAAAGCGTATCGCCAACGATTGGTTTTTGAACGCGAACAAGAAACAAAGCAGAACTAAATAAAAGAATGCTTCCCAATATTATCAGCATGTTTTTTTTCTTGTTGCGATACATTCCCATCATAAAAAATAACATTAT
>CBDUEE010000061.1:0-13448 GCA_965366105.1 uncultured Flavobacterium sp.
TCAAAGTAGTTTTGATAGCATCAAATTCTTCTAATTTTCCACTTAAAATATCACTTCCTGAACTTGTAATAATTTCTGTTTTTATTGGTATACAGAAAGATATTCGGGTTAATCCTTTTGCTACATCATAATTGTGGTACAGTAAAAATGGTTTTCCATTCAATTCGATATTGTTTTGATCACAGAAAGTAATAATTTTATTAAATACAATTTTAGAATTTTTAATAACCTTTGTGATTTCACTCGTAAAGGTTTGTTTTAGATAAAAACTAGTTGGTATTTTTGCTAATCCATTAACTTTTACCGTATAGGTGTTCAATTCAAAAACAAGAGTTTTATCTAGATTGGCCAAACTTTTTTCATACATTTTTCCAATAATTCTGTTAATACCACCATTAAAAGCGGTGTAGACTTTCATAGAAAAACTCATTTTTCCGATGGTTTTCCAGGTTACTTTTGTTCCTCCTATTGTGTCTTTAAAACTCCAAAAAACAGAAGATGAAGTACCATTGTAGTTCATTTTTTGAGAAATACTATCGTTTTCTTTTACAAAAATAGTTTTCATATCACCAGCTCCTTCTTTTCCTTCCCAAGAATAGGAAGCTCCTAATCCTATTGTTTTACTGGGATAGTTTATCTTTATTGTAGGATCTTCTGTTGTCCAGGAGCTAAAATCTTCCCAGTTTCTGAAATCATTTACAAAACTAAACACGTTGGATTTTGGAGAATTTATAATTTGACTTCTTTCTACAGTAAATTCACCTTTTTGAGTGGCTATAAATATCGATAAAGCAACAAAACTTAGTAGAAGTAAAAGAAATAAATATTTTAAAATCCTCATAATGTAAAGGTTTATTAATTTCTGTAAAGTTAAAAATTTAATTCAGAAGTTGCAGAAAGTGTTAAATAATTATAATGGTATTTTCTGAATAAAATATTATGCAAAAAGTTTGATTCTTGGTTAAAGGAATTTTATCACTTATTGTAAGATCTAATACTTAAATTCAATCTATTATACAATTTAAAAAGAGTGATTTTATGGTTATTATGCAGTTAATTAAATGTTTTTTAGTGTTTTAAAGTGATTTTGAGTTTTGTTTTATATTTTAAATCGATAAATTTTAGCCATAAAAAAGTCCACTATGTAGTGGACATTATTTCTTTATATAGAAAAATTAACGTTTGAAAAATATTTTTATCAAAAATAAAATCCCTATAAAAAAGGCAAACACAATTAATATTTTATAGTTTCCTTTATAAAATATCCTGTGTAAAGCTAAATCTTTCCTGTAGGCGAATGTTATTGCAATAACAAAAACAATAAAAAACAGGCCTGCAAACATTAATTGTCCCTGACTAAACATAATTAAAATATTTTTTTGCCAAATTTAGCTATTTGTTTAATAATAGTTTGCAATTTTGTATTTTCATTTCATAAATAAAAATAAGATGCAAAAACAAATTAACGCCGTTAAGGAATTTCATACAACTTTTAAAATAGATTTTAATGAAAATCCAACAGCAGATTTGGGCGAAAGTAAGCATGAGCTTCGCTATAATTTAATGAAAGAAGAAAACGAAGAGTATCTAGAAGCGGTTCAAAATAACGATTTAACGGAAATAGCAGATGCTTTAGGAGATATGATGTATATTCTTTGCGGAACAATTATCGAACATGGTTTGCAAGATAAGATAGAAGCTGTTTTTGATGAAATCCAACGCAGTAATATGAGCAAATTAGATAAAGATGGGAAGCCTATTTATCGCGAAGATGGCAAAGTAATGAAAGGTCCTAATTACTTTAAACCTGATTTTTCCGCTATTCTTAAATAGAATTTATAGTGTTGTTTTTTAAGCATTAAATTAATAAAAGAGGTTGTTAAAATTGGATTCTTGATATAAATAAAAAGGCGATTCTCATTATGAAAATCGCCTTTTTGTAATTATAAAACTAAAATTTAGATTTTAACAGTCCATCCAAAAATATCTTCTTCTAGTTTATTTTGAATGTTAGTCAATTTATCTTTTAATTGATTAGCCACTGATTTTTCTATTTTAGGCAAATCGTAATAAACATCTTGATATGAAAATCCTGATATAGGACTTACAACAGCCGCTGTTCCTGCTCCAAAAATTTCTTTTAGAGTTCCGTTTTGAGCAGCTTCAACGAGTTCCGAAACTAAAACCGGACGAACTTCAACTTCTATATTTTCGCTTTTTGCTAAATCGATTAATGTTTTTCTGGTAACGCCATCTAGAATACGCTCACTAACTGGAGCAGTAAATAAGGTGTCATTTATTCTAAAGAAAACATTCATTGTACCCGCTTCTTCTAGTTTGGTATGTGTTGCATCATCAGTCCAAATCACTTGTTGAAACCCGGAATCGTTTGCCAGTTGAGTTGGATAAAACTGTGCAGCATAATTCCCGGCAGCTTTCGCAGCACCAATTCCTCCATTAGCAGCTCTACTAAAATGTTCAGCAATAAGTACTTTTACTTCACCAGCATAATAAGAAGTAACTGGTGATAAAATAATCATGAATTTATAATCATCTGATGGATTTGCAATTACTCCATGTCCTGTCGCAATCATAAATGGTCTAATATACATCGCATTTCCTTTTCCTTTTTTTATCCAAGCTTCGTCCAATTGCAATAATTGGTTAAGACCATTCATGAATATTTGTTCAGGGACTTCTGGCATAGCCATTCTAACAGCCGATTTATTAAAACGATTGTAGTTTTCGTCAGGTCTAAAAAGCCAAACATCATCATTAGCATCTTTATAGGCTTTCATTCCTTCAAAAATGGCTTGACCGTAATGAAAAACTCTACTTGATGGGTCTAACAAAAAAGGAGCATAAGGTTTAATGACTGGTTTTTGCCATTCTCCATTTTTAAAATCACATTCAAATAAATGATCCGTAAAAACGGAACCAAAGCTTAAGTTTCCAAAATCTACTTCATTTATTTTTGAAGTAGGAGATTTTAAAATTTCAATTTTGTTAGTTTGAGTTGTACTCATAGTAATGTATTGTTTTTTAATTTTTAAAATTTTAAGCCGTAACTTAAAAGAATAGTGTTTCCATAAACTGGACTTTGTTATTTGCAAAATTAAATAAAAATCAGCAAATTACTTGTCAAAACAACATTAAATATAGGGATTAACTACCATTTGTTTATGTTTTACAAAATCTAAAAAAACTAGCGCTATTCTATTGAATTTATAATAAATAGTCATTTTTAAGCGGTAAAAGGTATAGTTTTGATTATTTTTGACAAGCTGTAGTATTTGTAATCAGTATAACTTTAGAATATAATTTTGAAAAGAGAAATAATTCAGACATTAGATGGCTCAACGACCATCCAACTAATAGAATGGAATGAGTGTTATCATTCTAAACATGGTGCTATTCAGGAAGCGCAACATGTATTTATCAAAAACGGACTTTCCTTGTTTCAAAATCAAGAGATTGCTATTCTAGAAATAGGATTTGGTACAGGGTTGAATGCTTTTATCACTTTATTAGAAGCAAAAAAAATGCAGCAAACAATTGATTATGTTGGAGTAGAGGCTTACCCTGTTTCAGCAACAGAAGTTCTACAAATGAACTATGTTGAAGAATTAGATGCCAAACAGGAAATTGCTACTTTCGAAAAGATACATGAATGCAATTGGGAAGAAAAAATAGTGTTGAATGATAATTTTACACTAACCAAGCGAAAACAATTTTTTGAAGAAATTGAAGATGAAAATAAATTTGATTTAATCTATTTTGATGCTTTCGGATATCGCGTTCAGCCCGAATTGTGGAGTACAGAAATTTTTAGAAAAATGTATAATGCCCTTAAAACAAACGGAATATTAGTTACCTATGCGGCAAGAGGTGTGGTTAAAAGGAGTATGTTAGAGGTAGGTTTTACTGTAGAAAAATTGGCTGGACCTCCTGGGAAAAGAGAAATGTTTCGTGCTAAAAAAGTTTAATTTTACATAAAAAATAAATTCTTATTTTGTTTAAAACCAGTGATTTAAACCTAGTAAAATAAAAAACCAAAAACTTCGTTAAATGTTTATAGAGTAGTTGTAAAAGAATGTATTTTTACAACGTTTTAGAATTAGAATATAACCAAAATCTGCCTTAAATTATGTCGAAAATTATGTATGATTATACGAAATCAGTTTTAGAAAGAGTAAGTTTTGATGCTAAACTTTTTTGTAAAGAATTAGAAAAAGCCATCAAAATGTTGTTACCGTACGAAATGGAACAGTTACGGGAATGGTTAGTTAACTTTACGATGGGCAAACCAGAATTAAAACAATGTTTACTAATAGTAAATTCATAAAAAAAAGGAACCGTTTTGCGGTTCCTTTTTTTATTTTTTATGTATCGAACTTATAATTTGTACATTTTGAAAAACAATTGCTCCCTTTATAACTCCAGCAATTGTACTTCGTAGAGCCTCAATTATCTGAATTTTTAATTCATTTTTAGGGAAAATTAAACTCACTTCTCTGGCTGGCTTTGGTTCCTTAAAATGCCTTAATTTTAACTTATCACTTTCTTTCAAATCTAATGTGTGTAAGTAAGGTAATAAGGTTGTTCCAAGACCTTCATCTGCTAATTTTATTAATGTTTCGAAACTTCCGCTTTCCAATTGGAAATGTCCTTTGTCGCTTCTTGGCGTATTTTTACATAAATTTAAAATTCCATCTCGAAAACAATGTCCATCCTGTAATAATAGAATTTCATCTAAGTTTAAGTCGGATATCTCTATTTCTTCTTTTTGAAAATGATGATGGCTTTCTGGAATGTAAGCGACAAAGGGCTCAAAGTACAATACAATCTCTTTAATTTTTTCTTCCATCAAAGGAGTTGCAGCAATTGCTGCGTCTAGATGTCCATTGTTAAGTTTTGTAATAATTTCATCTGTGTTCAATTCTTCGATGATGAGTTTTACTTTTGGATATTTTTTAATGAAATTATTCAAAAACATTGGCAGTAGCGTAGGCATAATGGTAGGAATTATTCCTAATCTAAACTCTCCTCCAATAAAACCTTTTTGTTGCTCTACAATATCTTGGATGCGATCTGCTTCAATGACAATGTTTTTGGCTTGATTAACAATTTTTTGACCAATATCAGTAAGTTGAATTGGTTTTTTAGTTCGATCAAATATCTGAATACTTAATTCTTCTTCAATTTTTTGAATTTGCATGCTCAAAGTGGGTTGAGTCACAAAACATTTTTCGGCAGCCAATGTAAAATTTTTATGCTCGGCTACTGCAAGAACATATTTGAGTTGAGTAATTGTCATAGTATAATTATATCTGATGCAAATTTAGTAAAACAATAACTTTTTATTATGGTGTTGTTGCTTAATCTTTCGCTAAATTTACAATAGAAAATAATTAAAAAAAAATAATACACATGAAAACAAATATTTTAGGATTACCAGTTAAAGAATCAGAATTAATAGTTAAAGAATTGAATATTTTATTATCAAATTTTCAAGTTTATTATCAAAATTTAAGAGGAATTCATTGGAACATTAGAGGAAAACGTTTTTTTGATTTGCATGTAAAATTTGAAGAATTATATACTGATTCTCAAATCAAAATTGATTTAATTGCAGAAAGAGTACTTACAGTAGGCGGAACTCCACTCCATACCTTTGAAGATTACCTCAAAAACAACAGTGTAGTTGTTGGTAAAAATATATCTAATGATGAAAAAGCAGTTCAATTGATTGTGACTTCATTATCTCATTTATTAAAACTTGAAAGAGAGATTCTTAATAAATCTGCAGAGATTAATGACGAAGGGACAAATTCGATGATGAGTGATTTTATTTCTGAACAAGAAAAAACAATCTGGATGATGCAAGCTTGGTTAGAAGAAAGCTTGTAGATTTTTTAATAATAAAAAAAAGGGCTACTTAAAATCACACGATTTGATGTAGCCCTTTTTTTTGAATTTAATGTATTTATAGTGACTTAGGTATTTTATTAAATTAATTTGCCATAATGATTGATAAGTAAATAGGCATTCCTAATGTGATGTTAAAAGGAAATGTTACTGCTAATGCCATTGGTAAAAATAAACCAGGATTTGCTTTAGGAACTGCTATTTTCATTGCAGCTGGAACGGCAATGTAGGAAGCACTTGCTGCTAAAATTGCTAAAATAAATCGGTTTCCTATATCATCAGTAATAAATTGACTTGCAATTGCAATGATAGCCCCGTTAATTAGTGGAACTGCAATGGCAAATATCACGGCGAACCAGCCACTTTTTATAAAGGCATTTAGTTTTTTTCCACTAGTGATTCCCATATCAAGCAAGAAAATGGCTAAGAAACCTTTAAATAAATCCGTAGTAAAAGGTTTGATTCCAAGAGCCTGTTCATCGCTCGCTAGCATACCTATCACCAAGCTTCCCAAAATTAATAATACACTCCCATTGGTAAATGAATGTTTAATAAGTGACGGGATTGATGTGTTACTTTCCTTTTTTGTATCAAAGATTCTAATTAAAATAACACCAACTATTATTGCTGGAGCTTCCATGAGTGCCATTACAGCGACCATGTGACCACTAAAAGTTATGTTTTGTAATTCTAGAAATGTTACCGCAGTTACAAAAGTGACGGCACTAACCGAACCATAAGCAGCTGCAATTGCTCCTGAATCGTATATATTAAATTTTCGTCTAAGAATAAAAAAAGAATATATAGGAATGATTATGGCAATAAAAATCCCAAAGAGAACTGACCAAATAATTTCCAGATTGAAATCACTATGTGCCAATTCTTGACCACCCTTAAATCCTATGGAAAATAATAAATAAAGAGAAATAAACTTAGAGGAGTTTTCTGGAATTTCCAGATCGCTTTTTAATTTAACAGCAAGAACACCTAAAATAAAAAAGAGTAATGCAGGATTGGTAAGATTTTCTAAAAGTAAGTCTAAATTCATAATAAATTAGTTTTTTGTAGCGCGTAATAAGCGGTCGTTAATTGATTTGCCTAAATCATTTTCAGGAAATTTTTCTGCAACGATTAGGTCTAAATTTTGTTTGTCTAATCTGTGTAATGCAGCGTATAAATTGGACATCGCTTCTTTTAAGTCCCCTTTTCTTGATAAAATTTCTGTCGAAAAAACAGTTCGATTTGAGGCATATTTTTGAAAAACTAAAAGGCCGATTTTTTTGTTACAATTTAATTTTAGTTCAATTTCTACATCTTCGACCAAAATTGTTTTTGTTTTTGGCGCATAATGTTTCGATACCATTCCGGGAGCATCAGGCGATTTTTCAGTGTTATTCTTAATCTGAATTTTTCCAATAACGGCTTCAATTTCTTCAATGGAGATCGAGCCCAATCGATATAAAACCGGTTCCTTGTTTTCAAATCCAATAATTGTTGATTCAATTCCGTTTTTACAATTTCCGCCTTCTAAAACCATCGATAAACTAGTTGGAAAATAATCTGCAACATGTTGCGAAGTTGTTGGACTAATGCAACTAAATGGATTGGCACTTGGCGCTGCTAATGGAAAAGACAATGATTTTAATAAGGCTAAAGTAATTGGATGATTTGGTACTCGAATTGCAACAGTGTCTTTACCAGCAGTAATGCTATTTGGTATTTTTTTGTTTTTCTTTAAAACTAAAGTCAAAGAACCGGGCCAAAAGTGATTCGCTAATTTCTTTGCTTTTTCGGGAATATCAACCGCTATTTCTTTTAGCATTTCTTTGTTGTGAATATGCACAATCAACGGATTATACAAAGGTCTTTTTTTTGTTTCAAATATTTTTAAAATAGCCTTTTCACTATAAATGTTACCCGCTAAACCGTAAACTGTTTCAGTTGGAATAGCCACTAATTCTTCACTTTCAAGAATTTTTTTAGCTTTAATTAGATCAGTTGAAATTTCTATCATTTTTTTATGGATTACAATAGTCACAATAAGTAGGATCTTCAGTATGAATGCCTCTAGGAAACATTTTTTTATCTTTAAAATCGCACTTTTTGCATTGGTACAAATGGCTTAAAGTTGATCGAGTAGGGAATGAGCAGTTTGCGCATGGCAAACCTGGCATTGACAAAACAATGTCAAATCCTGGCGTATCACAATTAGGACAACAGTTTTTAATTTTTTGTATAAGATTTTCAGCTGCCTTTTTAATCACTTTCATACGCGTAGGATTTGAAAATGCTCTCATATCAGTTGCTGCATAAACAGTGGGAAACTCTTTTTTTAACTCGTAAAATTTTTTTAGTAAATCTTCTTTCGATTTAATTTCCTTAAAAATTTTTAATGGGTTTTCAGCATTAGATTTTAGAATAATTCCGTGTAAAGGGAAGCCACCCTTATTTGAAAAATCTATTAATTCTGATGCTGATGTTATCACTTTTCCATCAAAATTAGTATCCAAGCTAATTTCTTTAGCTATAATTTCTAAATTATTTTTAAAATCTTTTAACATGACCAATTCTTCATTTGCAGCAGCAAAAAAAAGTGTTGGATGTCCGCCAAAAGAGCCTTCGCTAGCAATCACCAAATCACAATTTGTAGCTTTATGACCTAAAATACATTTGTTTCGTACTGTAGTTATTGGATCGTATTTTCTAGAAATCTCTCCTGAAAAAGTACCTAATGTATCCGTGTCAAAAGCATCAGAAGTAAAACAATGAAGTCCTAATTCAATGGTGAAAAGTGGAGCAATCACTAATTCCTTCTGATGTTTTGTGGCAATAAGGAGTTGTCTATTTTCAAACATTTTATTTTTCTAAGCTAATTGAAATGAAGCTTTTCATCGCTAGGTTTGCTGTAGTAGATTTTAAATTTTCAATCATTTTTAATACAACTTCCTTTGATTCAAGCAGCTCTTGAATTCTCTTTTTTGAATGTGAAATGTCTTTGTTAAATCGTATGTGATTGCTAAAATCTTCTCTATTGTGATAGTCAATTTTATAATTGAATAAAGCAGTCAATATATTTTTTGCTTCTTCATGAGAAAAAATACCGTCAATTAGCTTAAATTCTGTTTCGTTTTCCATGTTTTTAAATTTTAAGAAATCTATTTTGAAGATCTTTTTATTCGATGTGAATAGAAGCTTTAACTTTTACGCCTGCAGTTTTTGTGTTTAAAAAGAATCTAATCTCATCAATTGATTTTTGAAGTTTTTTTATCTTATTTTCTCTACTTTTAATATCTTCTTCTTGATCTGATTTACAAATTTTATTTTCATGGAATTTTATTTTAACATCAATCATTTTTACAATCATTGCTACAGCTTCGTTATTGCTAAATTCTCCTTCAATTAGTTGTATGTCCATCTTTTTTTGTTTTAAAATTATTGTCCTTGACCTAAAGAATACCCTGATTTACCATCAAATTCATAAAGATTTTCTGTTTTTATAACATCAATTTTTGCATGTATCGCATTTGATAACAATGCTATTATTTGGCTGTTATCCATTGCTTTTTCATTGCTTGGTTTAAATCTGCAGCGCCAGTGATCCGTGCAAAAAGTTTCTTCAAAACCTGCTGGCCAAACTTTGATACCGCGATTGGTAATCATTGTTAATTTTATGTTCTCTAAATTGATACTTTCAAGCTGTTCAGCTATCTCGTTTGGATTGGTACCATTCCAGTGTACAAATAAATCTACACCAACGAGTTGTTTATTGGCTGCAGGTCTTTTTACATATTTAGGTAAATTCAAAACAACATCTTTTGCAAAAGATACTTGTTTTAGAATTGATGGATTATCGGCTAAATTCTTAATAACCGCTTGAGCAAACTCTTTAGTTCCTACTTTTTGTTTGCTAATTCCCTCTTTATAGATGTCGTAAGTATGAATTCCATCTTCAATTGTTTTTAACCATGCATTTTGAACTTTTTCTGCCACTTCTGTTTGGCCAATGTGGTTTAACATCATGACTGCTCCTTCTAGTAAGCCAGATGGATTAGCTAGATTTTGTCCTGCACGTCTTGGTGCGGAACCGTGTATGGCTTCAAACATGGCACATTCTTCGCCAATATTAGCCGATCCTGCTAATCCTACCGATCCCGCAATTTGTGCTGCAATATCAGAGAGAACATCTCCATAAAGATTTAGCGTTACAATTACATCGAAAATTTCTGGAGTATCGGCCATTTTTGCAGCACCTATATCAATAATCCAGTGCTCATTTTCAATTTCTGGATATTCAATTGCTATTTCGTCAAAAATCTGGTGAAACAATCCATCCGTTTGCTTCATGATGTTGTCTTTTGTAAAACAAGTCACTTTTTTTCTACCATATACTTTAGCGTATTCAAAAGCGTAACGTACAATTTTTTCGCAACCCGGACGACTGATAAGTTTTAAGCATTGTATTACTTCATCAGTTTGCTGATGTTCTATTCCAGCATATAAATCCTCTTCGTTTTCACGAATAATTACGATATCCATTTTAGGATGTTTGGTTTTTACGAATGGATGCAAACTCATACAAGGCCTAACATTTGAATATAAACCTAAGAATTTGCGTGTAGTAACATTCAAACTTTTATAACCGCCACCTTGTGGAGTAGTGATAGGCGCTTTTAGAAAAATTTTGTTTCTTCGAATAATATCCCAAGATTCTGGAGCAATTCCTGCTGTGTTTCCTGACAAATACACCTTTTCGCCAACTTCAATCTCATCAATTTCGAGTTGTGCTCCTGCAGCTTTAATTATTTCTAAAGTGGCATCCATAATTTCTGGACCGATTCCGTCTCCTTTTGCTACTGTAATTCGTGTCATATTAATTAAGTTTTATAATTTGATGGGACAAAATTCGTATTATTTATTCATATATTTTTATTTATATTTGTAATGAAATATATAAAATATTTTTATGAACTATACTTTACATCAGCTTCAAGTTTTTTTAAAAGTTACTAAAACACTAAGCATTACCAGAGCAGCAGAAGAGTTATTTTTAACACAACCAGCGGTTTCTATTCAGTTAAAAAATTTTCAAGATCAGTTCGAAATTCCTTTAACGGAAGTGATTAAAAAAAAAGTTTACATAACAGATTTTGGAAAAGAAATAGCCGTTGCTGCTGAAAATATTCTGAATGAAGTTCATGCAATCAATTATAAAACTTTGGCTTTCAAAGGGAAACTTTCAGGAAGATTAAGGCTTTCTGTAGTTTCTACAGGAAAATATGTAATTCCGTATTATTTGACTGATTTTTTGAAAATTTACAATGAAATTGAACTCGAAATGGATGTAACTAACAAAACTAAAGTGATCAAAGCATTGAAAAATAACGAAGTTGACTTTGCATTAGTTTCAGTTATACCAAAGGATTTAGATATTGAATCAGAGATTTTAATAGAGAATAAACTTCATCTGGTTGGAAATTCACAAGTTCAAAACGTAACCAAGAAAGATGTTTTATCGTTGTTTTCTAACTCGCCTTTAATTTCTAGGGAAGTAGGTTCAGCCACAAGAACTGCAATGGAAGATTATATTTCTAAGCAAAAAATTCAACCCAAAATGAAAATTACATTGACCTCTAACGAAGCGGTTAAACAGGCTGTAATTGCAGGAATAGGAGTTTCTGTTATGCCTATAATTGGACTGAAAAATGAATTAGATAACGGAAGTTTAGTTTTGTTGAACGCTAATGGATTACCTATTATTACTTCATGGCGATTGATTTGGTTGAAAGGAAAAAAAATGAGTCCTGTAGCAAAATCCTTTTTAGAATATATTAAAAATAATAAAGATGAAATAAGGTACAAACACTTTTCATGGATTAATAATTATTGATCTTCTAAATTTTCATTAAATGCAGAAGGTAATAATTTTTATCAAAATTGGTAATAATAAACTTCCTCCAGGCAATAAGAATATGGCCAGAGAGGGAACAGTTTTACATATTTCCAGCAATTGTTTTTTTACTTTTTTCTTTTCTTTTTCGTCCAAATCTCTGCGAGTAGAATAAGCTAATAATATCATTAGCTCTTTGCTTTGTACGATTTCCTTAATTAATCTGTTTTTATTACGGCTAATTAGGGTTACTACACTTTGGGTAGTTTGGTCATAAAAATGTTTAACAGGATTGGAGTAATTAAAATAAGGAATTTCTTTTTTATGTGTAGAAATGAATTGGTGGGTGCTAGCAATGCTCTCATCTACAAAAACATCCGGAATAGAAAGATTTTCAGCTAAAGAATGTAAAAAGTATAATTCGTTATTTTCTATTTTTGCATCACTCCATAAAGCCATTCCAGCAATGTCTATTAAATAATATTTTTCCAATTCATTTGTAAAGTATTCCAACTGAATGGTTTCAATACTTTGAACGGAAACTTTTGAGAATTTGCTATATCGGATAGAAGCTTCGAAAAGTTTAATCAATAAATCGTCATATTGCGATTTATTTGACTTTACTTTTAATGCAATCGTTACAATATTAACAATAGTTTCTTCAATCTTTTTTAGATATTTTTCAGGTATTACCCCGTGAATCAAATATTGGCGAAAAGCTAAAACATCAATAAATAATAATGCATTAGTTACCAGATGAGAAAAATTTTTGCTAATGATGCTATCGTTGGTTTGAACACGCTCATCTATAATTTTTTCTAAAGTTAAAGAAGGAGAGTTTTTTGGTAGTATTTTTTTAAACAAATTGAATCCTTGAGGATGCATTTCATTGTAAAAACTGACCGCTTTATTAATGAAATTAGTAGTGCTAATATCTTCATTATCCATGCAAAAAGCACCATATAAGGTATTTAATAATGCTACTTTTGAAACTTCATCTTTAAACCAACCTTTTGTTTCTATAGTTTTTTCAGTATCAAATGAAATGATATGGCCATAGATAAAACCTGTATTTCTTACTTTTTGATAAAAAATAGCTGTGTTTTTAGAAATAGTTTCTTTAGAGAATTTTTGTTCAATAAAAAACTTATCTATCCAACCTAATGCCGAAGGGTTAATCATTACTTTAATTTGAAGATGCAAAGCTATACTTTTTTATGATAGTTATAACTTATGATTTATTTAGTTTAACACAGAAGTATGATTAATTAATATTGCTTTTCAAATTCTGTATAGCTTTCAATGTAACATAATTTTAGGAAAATTTTGAATGAATAAGATTTTAAAAGGAAAAGCCTAAAATAGTAAATACTATTAAAGGCTTTTTCAAACTTTTGTATTAAGAATTGAATAATTTCTCAGCAGCATCCCAATTGACTACATTCCAGAATGATCCAACATAATCTGCTCTACGGTTTTGGTTTTTTAGATAATAGGCGTGTTCCCAAACATCTAATGCTAAAACAGGTTTTCCTTTTAGTCCTTTTCCTCGCAATCGCATCAATGGATTGTCTTGATTTGCTGTTGAACCAATTACTAGTTTACCATCTTGGACTACTAACCATGCCCAACC
>CBDUEE010000062.1:0-13431 GCA_965366105.1 uncultured Flavobacterium sp.
AAATTACCGATTTTGATTTACTCCGAGAACGTGTTGCTACTTTTGCAGCGGTTTGTGCTGAGAAATTACGCAAACAAAATTCCTGTTGTTATACTATTATTGTCTTATTAGTGATTGATAAACATACGGTCAAAACTTCGAAGTACTATTTCAATAGTGCGGTTACGTTGCCATTTGCTACCAATTCCACTTTGACAATTTCAAATACTGCAATCGAGATGTTAAAGAAATTGCATCAAGGAAATGAGCATTTAAAATTTAAGAAAGCGGGCGTAATTGTCACCGAATTAATCGATGAAAATCAAAAACAATTTCAGCTTTTTGATGAGGAAAATCCAAAACATTTAGCCTTAATGAAAGTGATGGATCGTCTCAATGCTAAAATAGGAGATAAAAAAGTAAAACTGGCTACTCAAAATTTAAGTTTGACTTGGAACATGAATCAGAACCATTTATCACCAAAATACACTACTAATTTTAAAGATATTCTCGAAATAAAATGCCAATAAATAAAAATCAAAAATTATCCTTTTTCAAACCTGATTTTGAAAGTGAGTTAAGAATTCCTTATATAAACGAAGGAGTTTCGGCAGGATTTCCCTCGCCCGCTGCTGACTTTATGGAAACGAATATCGATTTGAATAAGGAGTTAAGTGAAAATCCAATAGCTACCTTTTATATCAAAGTCAAAGGAAATTCAATGATCGATGCGGGAATCAATGACAAAGATGTTCTGGTTGTTGATAGAAGTTTAGAACCTCAAAATAATAAAATTGCGATTTGTTTTATCGATGGAGAATTTACCGTAAAACGCATTCAATTAGAAAAAGATTGTTTGTACTTAATGCCTGAAAACCCCAATTATTCTCCCATAAAAGTGACTGAAGAAAATCAATTAGTTATCTGGGGTATCGTTACGTATGTGATTAAGAAGATTTAATACTATTTTAAAAGAAAATAAATTTACATTCATCACTTTAAACAATTTCACCTATTATCAATCAAGTGTAGAACTGGTTCCAAGGTATTTATTAGGTACAATTAAATATCGATTTTAAGTTTTTAAACCAATATTAGATAATAAATCAGCATTTATTTTGAACTAACACATAAAAAAAACGACCTGTTCAAATCAATGAACAGGTCGTTTTAAGTTATACGGAGAAATTAATGTTTTGGTGTAAAACCATCTTCGCTTAATTCTCTGTGGTCATAATCTGCAACCATTTCAGATTCATAATCTACTTTTTCGTCTTTTGAAAATTTATGAATTATTTTTTCCATGATTTCATAAATTACAGGAACAATGATAAGCGTTAGGAATAAGGAGGAGATTAATCCACCAATAATTACCCAAGCCAATCCATTTTTCCATTCTGCTCCAGCTCCAGAAGCTAAGGCAATAGGCACCATTCCAAAAACCATTGCAATAGTAGTCATCAAAATAGGACGTAACCTAGCATGATTTGCTTGAATTAATGCCGTTCTAATTGTTTCTCCAGCTTTACGTCTTTGATTGGTATAATCGACAAGCATAATGGCGTTTTTACAAACCAGACCAATCAGCATAATGATACCCAAAATAGTAAAGATATTCAATGTATTATTGGTCAAAGCCAAAGCTAACATCGCTCCAATAAACGAAAGCGGAATAGCAAACAATACTACGAATGGATGCACAAAACTATCGTATAACGAAACCATAACTAAATATACTAAGATGATGGCTGCTAATAAAGCGATTCCAAGCGTTCCAAAACCTTCTGATTGGTTTTCTTGATCTCCACCCCAAATGTAGTTTACACCAGCTGGTTTTTCAAGTTTGTCAATTTTCTCTTGCCATTGTGCAACAATTGTTCCAGAAGCTACACCAACATTTTGACCTTTTACAGTTACCGATGCTGATTTATCTCTTCGCTCTAAATTACTTGGACCTGAACCTTCAGTTACGGTAGCAAATTGATTTAGTTTGATTTGTTGACCTTGGTCGTTAATGAAAATTAAGTTACTCACATCAGCAATACTTTTTCTGTCAAAAGCATTGTATTTAATGTTGATTTCGTATTCATATTCACCTGCTCTATATCTTCCGTCTGTATTTCCGCTAAAAGCAGTTTGCATTGTCATACCTACACTTTGAAGAGTCAGTCCAAGTGCAGCCATTTTATCACGGTCTACTTTTACGTTTACTTCTGGGTTTCCATCTTCAACTGATAACTCAATTTCTGTTGCTCCCGCAATTGTATAAAGTTCTTTTTCGGCTGCTTTCGCAAATTTCATGGCACTTGCCACATCTGTACCAGTTACAATTAAATTTAAGGTTGCATCTTCAGCAGTTCCTAAAATACCTACAGGAACCGTTTTAACTTTAGCACCTACTAATATTTTTTGTAGTTTACGTTTCGTTTTGGCTGCATACACTTTTGCAGGTTCGCTGCGTTTGTCTAAGTCAACCATCTTAACGTTAATTTCAGATTTGTAAGCCGTAGCTTGAGCTGCTCCTAATCCACCACTAGTTTGACCCACAGTTGCAATTTGACTTGCTACATATTCTTCTTTGCTTAAAAAAGCTTCTGCTTTTTGAGTCATGAAATTGGTTTGTTCTAATGATGCGTCTTTTGGCATTTCAATTTGAACTAAGAATTCACCACTATCTGATGCAGCAAAGAATTCACCTCCAATAAAACCTCCTCCTAATAATCCGATAGTAGAACCAAAGAATAATACTAATACCACTAAAATAGTTTTAATATAATGGTCTAAACACCACGTTAACAATCCGGAAATCCAGTTTGTAAAACGAGTTAAATAACTTTCGAAACCAAGAATGATTCGTCCAAAAAGATTTTTACCTTCAATATGTTCTAATTTACCATATCGAGACGACAACCAAGGAATGATTGTAAATGATGCTAATAATGATAATAAGGTAGATATAATTACAGTTACACAAAATTGTGTAATAATATTAGATACCAATCCTGTACTCAATGCGATCGGTAAGAACACCACCACAATTACTAAAGTAATAGATACAACGGTTCCTCCAATTTCGGCTGTTCCATCATAAGCAGCACGTACTTTGTTCTTGCCCATTTCCATGTGCCTGTAAATATTTTCCAGAACCACAATGGCATCATCGACCAAAATACCTACAACGAGCGATAGTCCTAATAAACTCATTAAGTTCAAGGTATAGCCCATCAAGTAGATTCCGATAAAAGTCGCAATTAATGATGCTGGAATCGTTACCATTACAATTAACGAGTTTCTAATACTGTGCAAGAAAAATAACATTACTAATGCTACTAAAAGAACTGCAATAAGTAAATCGTGTACAACTGCGTCCGCAGCCATTAACGTAAAAACAGTACTGTCTTTGGCTACTTCTAGTTTTAGACTATTCGCTTTATACTCGTTTTCAAGTTTAGCAATTGTTTTAATTACTTCTTCACTTACCGCAACCGCATTCGCATCCGATTGTTTAATGATTTGTAAAACGATTGCACTTTTTTGATTTACACGCGCTATTTTCTCCGTAATTTTCTGAGTATCTTGTACATCAGCAATGTCTTTCAAACGGATTTGAATTCCGTTTTTAGACGAAACAATAAGATTTCTTAATTCGTCAACACTTTTGTATTTCCCAGCTAAACGAATTAATATTTTTTGCTCTCTCGTTTGAATATTTCCTGTTGGGAAATCCAAGTTAGAGGACAAAACATTTTGTTGTACTTGTAAAATAGAAAGTCCGTAGGCTTGCATTTTTGCTGCATCCAGATTGACCTGAATTTCTCTTTCTTGTCCTCCAATGATGTTTACTTGCGCAACCCCTTGTACACGAGAAAGAACCGGAACTAACTTTTTATCGATCAGATCGTAGAAAGCAGCCTCATCCATTTTTCCATAGGCACCAAGCGTCATAATAGGTAAATCACTCAAAGAGAATTTACTCAAAGAAGGTGTCTCTACATCATCTGGCAAATCGCTAATAATAGCATTTATTTTACGTTGCGCATCGTTCATTGATACGTTAACATCAGCTGAAGAAGTCAATGTAATGGCAACTGTAGATAAACTCTCGTATGATTTAGAATCTATTTTTTTAATATTTTCTAATGAAGCAATTGCATCTTCAATTTTTTTGGTCACCGAGCTCTCTACTTCATTTGGTGAAGCACCCGGATAAATGGTTGCAATCGAAATTACGTTAGTTTCAAATTTCGGAATCAATTCGTAACCTAAATTACTATAACTGTAAAGTCCACCAAGTGTCAAAATTGTAAATAATACAATGATCAGCGACGGACGTTTTATGGATATTTCTGCTAATTTCATATTTATATTTTTTATGTAGCTAACTAATAGCTCAAAGCCAATAGCTTATTTTATAACTTCCACTTTTGTTCCGTCCTGAAGGTTGATTTGACCTGTGATAATTACAGTTTCACCATCATTTAATCCTTCTAAGATTTCGACTTGATCGCCAAGTATTCTACCAGCAGTAACTGTTTTTAGTTTTGCAGTTCCGTTTTCGATAACAAAAATCTGATTGCTACTTACACTTCCTACAAAGGCATTTCTTGGAACAATTTTCAATGATTGTTTTTGTCTGCTTGATGCAAATTCTGCCGTTCCGTACATACCCGCTTTTAAGTCAGCAGAAGAATTATTAGTAATTTCAATTTCAACAGGGAAATTTAAACTCTCGTCTGCTTTTGCTGCAATAAAAGTAATTTTACCAGAAAATGTTTTATCAGGATAAACGCTTGCTTTTACATTAGTGGCACTTCCTACTTTTAAACTAGCCACTTGGCTTTCGCTCACATTTACTTTTAGTTTTAATTTAGAAACATTTACAATGTCAAATAATTGAGTAGCAGGCATTCCTGTTACAATAGATCCTACTTCTATATATTTAGCATTGATATAACCACTTATGGGTGCTTTAATTCTGGTATCACCAACATTAATATTAGCTTGTGTCAACTGAGATTTAGCGTTAACCATCGCTAGTTTAGCTTGGTCTAATTGTTGTTTAGTAACACCGCCAGTTTTGAAAGCGTTTTCAAATCGGCTATAATCTGATGCTGCATTTTGATAAACAGCATTTGCAGTTTGAGCATTTACATTTATAACATCGCTTCTAACAATGGCAAGAGTTTGCCCCACAGAAACATAATCTCCTTCTTTTACAAGAACATTTGTGATTTTACCTGATTTCTCAGCAGAAAATTTTAATTCTTGAACAGGTTCAAAATTTCCATTTGATGTAAAATCTAATGAAACTTCTTCCGTTTTTACGGTAGCAGTTCTAACCGATACTGTTGCGTTTTTCTCTGCAACAACAGCAATTTTAGCTTCGTTTTCTTTCTTATTATTGGTCAAAACTAATGCGATTGCTCCTAATGATACTGCAATTATTAGTACGGCTATTATAATTTTTTTCATGTTCTTAGTTATTTATTAATGATTTTAATTCTCCTTTTGATTTGATTAATTGAATTTCTGCCAGTTTGTAATCTAATATTGCAGAGGTATAATTATTTTGTGCTTCTGTCAATGAATTTTCTGCATCTAATAAATCAGTTAAAGAAGCTAATCCCTGTATATAATTATTTCTTGTATTGTCTAAAACTTCTTTCGCTAATTGTGCATTATCTTTTTGATTGGTAATAGTGATCAAGCTATTATCTATTTGAGTTTTAGCATTGGCAAATGCCAAATCTAGTGCTAATTTTGTATCGTCAAGATCTACTTTAACAGATCTTAACTCTACATCTGCTTGTCTTACTTTGGAACGTGTGCTAAAACCTGTAAAAATAGGCACTCTCAAACTTAAACCAATCGAAGAGAAATCAGACCAATATACGCCGTCAGATGGTTTTGCAGCAATAGGCATTTTAGGACCTTGACCAATGAAATTATATCCTGCACTTAATGATAATGTTGGATAATATCCTGCTTCAATTGCCTTTTTCTGGTAATTTAAAAGCTCTTCTTGTTTTTTCAAAAGTAAAAATTCAGATCTATTAGCTGTATTTGGAACCTCAGATAAGGATTGAGGACTTACTTCAAAGGCAGTTTGTGGAATCTCGATTTGAGTTTCAATAGGCATACCCATATAAAACTTCAAAGCATTTTCTTGAATTTGTACCACATTCAATACTTGTTGACGCATGGTATTAATGTTTGAAATTTTCACCAAGATTCGGTCTAAGTCAATTTTCTTAGCTAAACCATTGTCAAATTGTCCTTTGATGATGTTTTTTACTTTGGTTGTAGTTTTAAATGTGCTATCAATAACCGTTAGTTTTTGTCGCTGTACATACACTTGATAGTAATTATTAGCAACACGTTCGATCACTTGCTCTTCGGTCAACTGATTGTTTATTTGATAAAATTCTCTAGTTGATCTGGCTGCTTTTAAACCTGTAAATACCGATTGGTCGAATATTGCTTGTGTCAAAGAAACTCCAGCAGTTGAACTCCATTTTTGTCCAAAAGCAGCTTGAATTACCGTGCCTGGCTGACCAAAAGCTGATCCGTCAATAACTGTAGTTTGTAGCACAGGATTGTAATTTAAACTTCCATTTGCTGAAATTTGAGGTAATGCTCTCGAGCGAACTTCTTGAATTTTATATTCACTATTTTCTACTTGCAATTTACCTTTTTTAGCCTCCGCTTTATTCTCTAAGGCATAATTGATAGCTTCTTTTAAAGTAAGCGTTTTTATTGGGCCCGATGCAGAACTGCTCAAGTTTTGTGATTGAGCCGTTAAGGCAAAAGTCAGAATTGTTATTAAAATTATTTTCTTCATTATATAGTATAGTTTAGTAATTGTTTTTCAAGCTCCGTAATTCCAGTTGCGGTTGCCATCGCTCTGGTATGATATTCTAAAACTTCGAGTTCGATTTTTTGACTTTCTCTCTCAGAAATTATATTTTCTTTAATTGTAAAAATAAGATGGTAATAAAACCGAGTGTAATTTTCAACATTCAGGTTTTCTCGATACAAACCTTGCTGGATTCCTTTTTTAATGTTTTGTTCAAAAGTGGTGTTGCATTCACTAATTTCTCGAGATATTACAAGATGATAAATTTCAGGGTAATGTTTTTTTAATTGATATATAGGAGAATCACTGGATGATTTAAACATTTCTTTAAACATTTTTCTAATCTCAAAATTCTCTTCAATGGCGTTGTAATCTTTTAAAATTATAGTGTTAATAATTTCATGGATTTGTTCGTGTACCATTTCAGTGGTTTCTTCAATAAGCAACTCTTTATTACAAAAATATTTATAAATTGTTTTTTTAGAAATGCACATTTCTCCTGCAATATCATCCATGGTAACGCTTTTAAAACCAAGTTTTAAAAACATTTCGCTTGCTTTAGATATAATTTTTTCTTTCATTTTTTTATGCCGAAATAATTTCAGTATTTTTTAATTGAATTAAAATTGATAACAAATGGTTTGTTAAATGCGGTACAAATGTAAGAAGGAAACTTTAAACACTAAAATAGTTTCCAATAATTTTAGAATTATTTAACAGTTGCTTAAAATGGGTGTTAAACACTAAATTCTAAATTGGCAATCAGTTTAATATCTTGTCCCAATGCTAAACCACCAGTTTGATTGAAGGAATTGAAGGTTAACCCAAAATCTTTACGGTTAATTTTTCCTGTTACTTCAAATGCGGCTTTCTTATCACCATTAAAATCGTTGATTCCCATGAACTCAGCATCAAGTTCAACAGTTTTAGTAATGTTTTTAATAGTAAGATTTCCTTTTAAAAAATTAATATTCTTATTTATTTTTTCGAATGAAGTCGACTTAAATTGAATAATAGGATATTCATTTACATCAAATAAATCATTCATTTTTAGATGAGAATCCATTTGTTCCAACTTTGCATCTTTACTATTAACATCCAATGAAAATTCTATAGAAGCATCTTCGATCTCATTATTTTCGATGTCTATATGTCCATTGAATTTGTTGATTGTGCCTGCTAAATAAGCAATTATTGAATGTCTCATTTTAATCAGAACATCAGATTGGCTTGAATCAATTGTCCACTTCGTTTTCATAATATGGTTATTGTATTGAGATTTTAATTCATTTCATGCTCTTATTTAAAAAATAACAGCAGTTTGTAAAAAGTTAATTTTTTCTGCAAATGTAAAACGGAAACTTTGAATACCAAAGGAGTTTCCTTAGTATTTTTATTTTTTTAACATTTGCGAAAGTTTTAAGTTTAATGTTTGAAGTTTTTTGAGTTTCTTTGTGGTAGATAAAGTGTAAAAAGTCAGGACGTTTCATCGCTTTTCATACTTTAAACTTTAAAAAAAATAATAATGCACACTATATATCAGTATCAAGAATATCTTTCGGATTATTTGCAATCACAATATGAGTCCAAAGAACCTAAAAATTTATACGAACCCATTCATTATATCTTAGATCTGGGAGGCAAGAGAATTCGTCCAATGCTTACTTTAATGGCTGCCGAAATTTTTGACACTGATTATAAAAAAGCACTTCCTGCCGCTCTAGCAGTAGAGGTTTTTCATAATTTTTCATTGGTTCATGATGATATTATGGATGATGCGCCTTTGCGAAGAGGAAAAGAAACGGTGCATGAAAAATGGGATTTGAACACTGGGATTTTATCTGGTGATGCAATGCTAATATTAGCGTATCAATATTTTGAGCAATATGAACCAGTTGTATTTAGAGATTTAGCAAAATTATTCAGTAAAACAGCTCTGGAAGTTTGCGAAGGACAGCAATGGGATGTTGATTTTGAAAGTCGCAATGATGTCACTATTCCGGAATATCTGAAAATGATTCAATACAAAACAGCTGTTTTAGTGGCTGCAGCCATGAAAATGGGTGCTATTATAGCAGAAACCTCTCAGGAAAATGCAAATTTAATTTATGATTTTGGTCTAAATTTAGGTTTAGCTTTTCAATTACAAGATGATTATTTAGATGCTTTTGGAAATCCAGAAACTTTTGGAAAACAAGTAGGAGGAGATATCATAGAGAATAAAAAAACCTATTTGTATCTAAAAGCAATGGCTTTTTCAAATCAAGAAGAAGCACAGGAATTAAGTCGTTTGTTTTCGATTCATCCCGAGGACAGTTCTGATAAAATAGCCGTTGTAAAAGCACTTTTTAATAGTTCAGGCGCAGCCAAAGCTACTCAAGATGCCATAAAGGATTTTACTTTCCAAGCTTTTCAAACCTTGGATAAAATGAGTATTAGTGTTGATAAAAAAGAAATGTTAAAAACTTTTGGCGAAAATTTGATGGGAAGAAAAGTATAAATAAAACAATAGCAAAATCAATTTTAATTAGGATTGTGAATTTTGTAAATCAAAAAACTAAAAACTGCGATCTTAAATCAAAAATCACATGTATATAGCTCCAATCAATACGGATTCCTTATTATCAGAAGCAGAAAAAGAAACTTTATATCTTAAGTTAGTCGAACAACTTAATAAAGATTTTAATCTGGCGAACGAAGCGATAGATTTTCCTTTGAGTATTACACCTACTGAATTGAAAATTCAATTGCACGAAAAAGTGTATCGACTTATTCAGTATAAGTTTGCGGAATATCTCAATTTGCTATACATAATTGATGTGTCCGAAGAGGAAATTAAAAAACTAGACGGATCTGATTTAGTAGTTCTAGCCGAACAAGTGGCTTTTTTAATTCTAAAAAGAGAATGGCAGAAAGTATGGTTTAGAAATAAATACCGTTAGAACTAAAATTAGATTCAAAGATTTTAGTTTGTTTATTTTAAAAATAAACCCTTATAAAAGGCATAAATGCGCTACCATAAATACTGTTTTTATCATTAAGAACATTATAACGTGCACCAATTGTTGCGTTTCCTGATCGATAACCTGCGCCAATAAATAAGGCTGTATTCCAGTAGTTTTGTGAATTGCTATTGGATCCTTCTAAACTTAAATTGACTCTTAGTTGCTCTAATTCTGCCGAAATTTGGATTTCTTTTATAGGATTAAGTAATCCAATAATGCTACCGCCATATAAATGCGAAGCATAATAATCTTTTTGTTTTAAGTATTTATATTGTAAACCTAAACCAAATGCAGCATATTCATTGACATTATAGATCGCACTTGGGGCTAATGAAATATCAGTATAACCGGAACCAAATCCTAAACCAATCCCACCTCCATATTGCACATTTTTCCAAAAATAATTTTGTATTTTTGGGGGTAAATTACTTTGTTGTGCATAGAGACAACTTGAAAAAAACACGGCGAATAGTACTAAATATGATTTAGAACCATTCAAATTGTAATCCTTTGTCATGAGTTTTTATTTTTTAACAATATTCAACGTAAAAGTATCTTAAAATAAAGTATAAACTTATTGTATTATTGTACTTTTGCCAAACTATTTTAACAAAAACAGTATATTCACTAAATATTATGGATAGGTTTTCATTTTTAAACGCAGCACACACCGAATTTTTCGCTCAATTATACGATCAATACTTAGAAAATCCAGATAGCGTTGAGCCTAGTTGGAGAAGTTTTTTTCAAGGTTTTGACTTTGGAATGACATCTTACAATGAGGAGAACAAAGTAGAGCAAATTGCAAATTTTGCTTCAAACAACTCGGATTGCAGTTTGGTTTCGGATAAGCTTCAAAAAGAATTCAACGTATTAAAATTAATTGATGGTTATCGCTCTCGCGGGCATTTGTTTACTAAAACAAATCCAGTTAGAGAGAGACGTACCTCATTACCAACGCTTGAAATCACAAATTTCGGACTTTCATCTGGAGATTTGAATACAGTTTTTGATGCCGCCAAGGTGATCAATATTCAACCTTGTACACTTCAAGAAATTATAAATCACTTAGATTCTATATATTGTCAGCACATAGGTGTGGAGTATATGTATATTCGTAATCCAGAGGTCAAAGAGTGGATTCAGAAAAAATTAGGAGTTAATGACAACCAACCTAAATTTTCTAGTGATGAAAAAAAATCAATTCTCAATAAATTAAACCAAGCAGTTTCTTTTGAAAACTTTTTACATACTAAATATGTAGGTCAAAAACGTTTTTCTCTTGAAGGTGGTGAATCTATTATTCCAGCTTTAGATGCTTTAATTGAAAAAGCAGCTGAAAAAGGAGTAGAACAGTTTGTTATGGGAATGGCTCACCGTGGTCGTTTGAATGTTCTAGCAAATATCTTTGGAAAGTCTACTCAGGATATTTTTGGAGAGTTTGATGGTAAAGATTACGATCAAGAATATTTTGATGGTGATGTAAAATACCACTTAGGGCTTACCGCTGAGAAAGTTACAAAGTCAGGGAAAAACATAAACATCAATTTAGCACCAAATCCTTCTCATCTTGAGACAGTTGGCGCTGTTATTGAGGGGATTACAAGAGCAAAACAGGATAAATATTACGCTGACGATTTTTCTAAAGTGTTGCCTATCGCCGTTCACGGAGATGCTGCAATTGCGGGTCAAGGAATTTTATACGAAATTGTGCAAATGGCGCAGTTAGATGGCTATAAAACTGGAGGAACGATACATATTGTTATCAATAATCAAGTTGGTTTTACTACTAATTATTTAGATGCTAGATCTTCAAAATATTGTACAGATGTGGCCAAAGTTACCCTATCGCCAGTATTACACGTAAATGCGGATGATGCAGAAGCGGTTGTACATGCGATGTCTTTTGCGTTAGATTTCAGAATGCAGTTTGGTAGCGACGTATTTATCGATTTATTAGGATATAGAAAATACGGTCATAATGAAGGTGATGAACCCCGTTTTACGCAACCCGTACTTTATAAATTAATCGCAAAACATGAAAATCCTAGAGATATTTATGCAGATAAATTATTGTCAGAAGGAGTTATAGACGCTAATTACGTAAAAGGTTTAGAAAAAGAGTATAAATCTAATATGGAAGTAAATCTTGAAGAATCACGTAAAAAGGATTTGACGGTTATTACTCCATTTATGCAAAATGAATGGAAAGGTTTTACAAGAGTTTCTAATGATGTAATGCTTCAAAAAGTAGATACTTCTTTTACAAAAGAAGGTCTTACAGCTGTTGCCAATGCAGTTTGTAATTTGCCAACAGATAAAAAATTCATTAATAAAATCCAGAAACTAATCAACGATCGAAAAACAATGTTTTTTGATACCAATAAATTAGACTGGGGAATGGCAGAACACTTAGCTTACGGATCTTTGTTACAGGAAGGATATGATGTGCGTATTTCTGGACAAGATGTAGAAAGAGGAACTTTTTCTCACCGTCATGCTGTTGTAAAAGTAGAAGATTCTGAGGAAGAAGTAATTCTTATCAATAATCTAGAAGGTAAAAAAGGAAAATTCAATGTGTTTAATTCTTTATTATCAGAATACGGAGTGCTTGGTTTTGATTATGGTTATGCATTAACCAATCCAAATACATTAACGATTTGGGAAGCACAATTTGGAGATTTTTCTAATGGAGCCCAAATTATGATTGACCAATACATCTCTTGTGGAGAAGATAAATGGAACAACCAAAACGGAATTGTTTTATTATTGCCTCACGGATATGAGGGGCAAGGAGCAGAGCATTCGTCTGCAAGAATGGAAAGGTATTTGCAACTTTGCGCCAGACACAACATGTATGTAGCAGATTGTACTACGCCAGCCAATTTCTTCCATTTGTTAAGAAGACAAATGAAAACTACTTTCCGTAAACCACTTGTTGTCTTTACACCAAAAAGTTTGTTGCGTGATCCAAGATGTGTCTCTCCAATAGAAGATTTTACTAACGGATCGTTCCAAGAAACTTTTGATGATGAAACCGTAAATAAAGCGGACGTGAAAACATTAGTTTTCTGTACCGGTAAATTTTATTATGACATCACCGCTGAAAGAGAAAATAACGGACGCAAAGATGTGGCTGTAGTACGAATCGAACAATTGTTCCCACTTCCAGTAGAGCAATTAAAAGAGATTATTGCACGCTATCCAAATGCTGATGATTATGTTTGGGCACAAGAAGAGCCTAAAAACATGGGAGCTTATAGCTTTATGTTAATGAATTTCGATCTTGTAAAATGGAGATTAGCTTCGTTAAAAGCGTACGCCGCTCCTGCTTCAGGAAGTTATACCCGTGCAAAACGTCGTCATGCAGATGCCATTCAAATGGTATTTGATAAAGATTTATTTAGATAATATAAGGAGCTATTTCCTGCTATCCGCTGTATCTTTTTCTTTTTAAGAAAAAAGAAAAAGGATGCCGCTACTATCAGGGCTAAAAAAGTATAAAGAGTAAATACACGTTGTTTTACAACAGTTACATAAAATTAAAATTCATAATTTAAAATAATAGAACATGATTTTAGAAATGAAAGT
>CBDUEE010000063.1:0-13387 GCA_965366105.1 uncultured Flavobacterium sp.
CATTAATTCCTTACCAGATGGATTTTCTAAAATTGATGTTTTGATCAATAATGCCGGAAATGCTCATGGTTTAGATTCGATACAAAACGGCGATTTAGACGATTGGGATGCGATGATTGACATTAATGTAAAAGGACTTTTATATGTTTCGAAAGCTATAATTCCGAAAATGATTGCGCAAAAATCAGGTCATATTATTAATATTGGTTCTATTGCTGGAAAAGAAGTGTATCCAAACGGCAACGTTTACTGCGCCTCTAAACATGCTGTTGACGCATTAAATCAGGCGATGCGAATTGACTTGAATCCTTTTGGAATTCGCGTTGGTGGAATTCATCCGGGAGCGGTTGAAACAGAGTTTAGCGAAGTGCGTTTTAAAGGAGATTCGGAAAGAGCGGCCAATGTTTACAAAGGTTTTGAGCCGTTGCGTGCTGAAGATATTGCTGACATCATTCATTTTGTAGTTTCTAGACCGTATCACGTAAATATTGCTGATTTGATTGTACTTCCTACTGCGCAAGCCTCGGCGACGGTGATGAATAAATCTTAATAAAAGTGAACCGCAGATTATAAAGTGAAAATAAATCTGCGAATCTGCGGTAATTTTTATAACGTGTTTTAAAAAAAAGAATTCAATGATCAACAAACGCATTCTTATTAAAAATCTTCACGCTCATAATGACGAGAGCAGTTTTTTTGATAAAAAGCGGCAGTTGAATTTACATTCGCAAGAAGGAAAAGCTAAGTTTTTGAAACATATTTGCGCCTTATCAAATTCGAATCCTACAAACAATTCCTATATAATTGTTGGCGTCGAGGATCAAGATAATACAATTGTAGGAGATGATTTTTTTGACGACAGCCGAATTCAGAATTTAGTAAATGCGTATCTAGAAAATCCTCCGAAAATACAATATGAGAATATCCCTTTTCCAAATTTACCCAAGGATAAAGTAATTGGATTGGTTACTATAAGTCCTAAAAGCAATACGTCGCATTTTAAAAAAGGGATTTATACCATTCCAATTTACAGTGTTTATATGCGTCAAGGCAGCAATACCATGCCAGTTGTTGGTAAAATTGAAAAAAATTACCAAAACACAGAAACTGTTTTAGGCATCGAGAATAATTCTAGAAATAGTATTGCTTATACGCTTGATGGTGTAATTGATTTCTTGAATTTTCGGCACAAAGACATGGCGCCGAAATATAAAGTATTTAAAGAATTATTTGTAATTTGTTGGGCAGGAATCCCTAAAAGATCGCGCGACAAAACCTATTTATCGCGCGTAGATATTGAACTCATTAATGAACAGATTAAGTTATTTTACTCCGCTCAAGATGTGGTTGAAATTACCTATGATGAGGATAGCTTTACCATTATAGAATATGTTCCTTTAGGGTTAAATGACAAAACAAGTTATTATCCGTTAGAAAAACAGACGATTCATTTTCAAGATAATGGGTATTACAAAATTGATAGAGTAATGCTTTTTGAACCACCGAAATTCAATAAAAAAATGCTGTTTCACATTTACAATTCGAATATTACTTTGTTGAACAAATTACAAAAAGGGCATTCATTATCCAATCAAGAACAGAAAGATTTAGAAAATTTACCTTCAACCTTTATGATTTGTTACCTTAACGGTTTTGATGATGCAAAACAAAAACTGATTGATTCAAAAGCACTTTTAAAACCTTTCATTTCCGTTTATTTATCGTTTAAAGAAGCGCTACGGATTTTAAGAAAAATGAAGTATGATCTGCAATAGTGAGTTCTAGTTCACTATTCCTTTAGATAATTATTGTTTTTGAATTTTATTCCTTTAAAATAAACTCAATATTTCTTTTAAAATCTGACAAACAATTTTGACCAAAAGTAACGATAATGACAGAAGTGTATTCATTCTAATAGAGATTAAGTTATTTTGATGTAAAGCTAGTTTTAAAAAAACATAAAAACAATCCCCTAAATTAGTGATATTTTGAATTTTATTTAATTTAAAAAAAAATGAGCAAAACAGACTGTTTCACTACGCTTTTACTTAATTTTATAACTATTATATATAGTATATTCTTTATGCTATTTTTGAATTAATAAAAAGACAAAACAGTACATGAGAACACTTGTTATAGGCGATATCCACGGTGGTTTGCGAGCGCTACACCAAATCATGGAAAGAGCTAAAGTTACAAAAAAAGACACCCTGATTTTTCTAGGAGATTATGTCGATGGTTGGAGCCAATCTCCACAAGTTATCGATTTTCTTATCGATTTAAAAACAAAACAAAACTGTATTTGTATTCGTGGTAATCACGATGATTTATTGCTAGAATGGTTAGATGAAAGCAAGGACAATTTGTTATGGTACAAACATGGTGGTGAAGCAACTGTAAACGCCTACGAAACTGTTAGCCTTAAAACCAAGCGAAAACACATCGAATTCTTAAAATCACTTGAGAATTTTCATCTGGATGACCAACACCGCCTTTTTGTTCATGCTGGTTTTACCAATATGAATGGGGTTCATTTTGAATATTTTCCTGGACTTTTTTATTGGGACAGAACTTTATGGGAAACTGCTTTGTCCTTTGACAATAGAATGAAATCAGATCATCCTTTTTATCCAAAACGTTTTACTCTTTATAAAGAGATTTTTATAGGTCATACTCCTGTTACAAGAATTGGAGAAACAACCCCAATTCAAAAGGCAAATATTTGGAATGTAGATACTGGAGCAGCTTTTAAAGGACCTTTGACTATTATGGATGTTGACACTAAAGAATTCTGGCAAAGCGAACCCTTGAATCAATTATATTTTGACGAGAAAGGAAGAAATTAGATTATTTGAACTATTTTTACCGCAAATTTTAAAAATAAAGAGCATGAAAAAGATTATTACACTAGCATTACTATTAACAATCGGAATGACGAATGCACAAGCATTTAAAGGAGATGGAGATGTGAAATTTGACATTGGAGCAAATATTCAAAATGGAGGATCAGGAATTAGAGTTTCTTCTGATTTTGGTCTTGGAGAAAATATGTCTTTCGGATTTGTAACTTCTTATTTATTATCTGTTTCTAAAGATGATCTAGGTAATAAACCAGATTTTGGAGATAGAGTAGATGTTAAAGGTCGTTTCAATGCCAACTTAGGAAATGTTTTTAAATTAGATCCAAAAATGGATATTTACCCAGGACTAGATTTAGGGTTAAGAAATTTTGGAGCACATTTAGGATTCCGTTACTTCTTCACTGAAGGTTTTGGTATCTTCTCAGAAGCTGGAATTCCAATTGCAAGTTACAAAACAAGCCCAGTTGGTTTTGATAGATTAAATAACCAATTTGTATTTAATATTGGTGCTTCTTTTAATTTGTAGTTTTATTACAAGATAATTTTTAGAAAGTAGTAGACATAAAAAAAGGCAATTTGAAATTTTCAAATTGCCTTTTTTTATGCTTTTATTTTAGACTACAAATCAAATTTGATTCCTTGCGCCAATGGCAACTGTGTTCCGTAATTGATTGTATTGGTTTGTCTTCTCATATAGGCTTTCCAAGCATCTGATCCTGACTCACGGCCACCACCAGTTTCTTTTTCACCACCAAAAGCGCCACCAATTTCTGCTCCAGAAGTTCCAATATTTACATTAGCAATTCCGCAATCAGAACCCGATTGAGAAAGGAACAATTCCATTTCTCTCATGCTATTGGTAAATATAGAAGATGAAAGTCCTTGAGGAACTCCATTTTGCATCGCAATTGCTTCTTCGATTGTGCTGTATTTCATTACATATAAAATAGGTGCAAAAGTTTCAGTTTGAACTATATCAAAATGATTGGCCGCTTCAATGATACATGGTTTCACGTAGCAACCGCTCTCATATCCAGTACCTTCTACTAAACCACCTTCGACAATTATTTTTCCACCTTCTTTCTTAGCTGCTTCAATAGCCTCTAAATAATCTTTGACCGCGCCTTTGTCAATTAGTGGTCCAACGTGATTATTTTCGTCCAATGGATTTCCTATTTGCAATTGCCCATATGCATTTTTCAAAACACTAATCGTTTTATCATACACACTTTCATGAATAATTAAACGTCTCGTAGAGGTACAACGTTGCCCCGCAGTTCCTACTGCGCCAAAAACAGCTCCAACCAATACCATACTAATATCTGCATGCTCTGAAACTATAATTGCATTGTTTCCTCCTAATTCAAGAATGGTGTTTCCAAAACGTTCCGCAACAGTTTTTGATACGTGACGGCCAATTCTAGTTGATCCAGTAAAAGAAACTAAAGAAATTCTTTTGTCATTATTGATTAAATCACCTGATTCGTTCCCTGTAACTAAACAGCTTACCCCTTCTGGAACATTATTTCTTTTTAGAACTGTTTTAATTATATTTTGACAAGCAATACCACATAATGGTACTTTTGAACTTGGTTTCCAAATGGCAACATCACCACAAACCCAAGCAATCATTGCATTCCAACTCCAAACGGCAACTGGAAAGTTGAATGCAGAAATAATTCCAACCGTTCCTATTGGATGGTATTGTTCGTACATCCTGTGCAAAGGTCTTTCCGAGTGCATCGTTAATCCGTAAAGTTGACGAGATAATCCTACTGCAAAATCGCAGATATCAATCATTTCCTGAACTTCTCCATATCCTTCTTGAAGACTTTTTCCCATTTCATAAGAAACAAGTTTCCCAAGAGGTTCTTTAAATTTTCTTAATTCATCCCCCATTTGACGAACGATATCCCCTCTTTTTGGAGCTGGAATCATACGCCATTCTAAAAAAGCTTCTGATGCTTTTTGCATCGCTTTTTCATAATCTTCTTTTGAAGAAGTTTTTACTTTTCCAATTAAAGCGCCGTCTGCTGGCGAATAACTTTCGATGATTTTTCCGTTGGCAAAATTAGATTCACCTGTAGATGTTCCTTCATTTATGGCTTCAATCCCTAATTGCTTAAGGGCTTCTTTGATTCCGAATTGATCTGCTATTGTTATCATTGTAACTTTTTTATTAAAAATTGTTATATTTGTATACAAACATACCGATTTAAGGTGAAATAATAATGAGTATTATTTTTATTTTATTGATTTCATTTCAGCATTAGTAACTTACTTTGTTTTGATTTATTTATAAAACTGTTCCGCTTATTTAAGAATTAATTCTATTTTTTTATGAAGAGAATCATCTTTCAGCATCGATTCGTTTTTAGCCCTGATAGTAGCGGCATCCTTTTATCTCGTTCTTAAGAGATAAAAGATACAGCGGATAGCAGGAATAGCTCCTAAATAAGAATTATAATTTAAATAAACTTAGGATCAACCTGCATTTCAGTTCCGCATTTTGAGCAAGTTCTCAAATCTTCTGAGCCATAAAAATGCCTGTAGTGTGGCAAGAAGTCTTTTTCTATATCATGCAATTCAAAATATACTTCGTGCAATTTATGATTGCAATTATCGCAAAACCATAACAATCCATCTGTATATCCTAAACCTGCTCTTTTGCGCTCAATTACCAAACCAATTGAACCTTTGGAACGGACAGGCGAATGCGGTGTTTTAGCTGGATGCAAATACATATCTCCCGCATGAAGTTCCATTTCTCGGCGTTCTCCGTTGTCTTGAACTATTACTTTTATAGAGCCCTCTAGTTGATAAAACAACTCTTCGGTTTCATTATAATGATAATCTTTACGGGCATTTGGCCCCGCAACTACCATTATGATATAGTCATCAGATTCTGTATATAAGTTTTTATTCCCAACAGGAGGTTTTAGTAGTTCCCGGTTTTCTTCAATCCATTTATTGAGGTTGAAAGGTTTTGCTATTGCCATTTTTTTGTTTTAAACGTAAAGTTATAAAATATTAAAACTATTTTTTTTCTTTGATCAAATAAATATAAACTGGAAAATGGTCACTAAAACCAATTTCGGTTGTTGAATGCCGCAACGGATATCCTTTGTATTGTCCGGTATTTTGTATCAAAAATGGTTTATTATAAATTCCTGCTTTCCAATACCTAAAACTAGAATAATCGGTCTGAATTAAAGTCTCGGAAACCATTATTTGATCAAAAATATCCCAAGCATCACGATAAGCAATCGTTCCCATTCCGTTTTTAGCCATTTCTTCAAATGGATTGTAGATTCCAAATTGTTGAACTTCTGATTTTTTGGCTTTGGCTCCAAGCGCAATTTTGACACTTTTATTATAAGCACCATCATTCAAATCACCCATTGTAATCACTTTTGCATTGGGATTTATTTGTTGTAACGAATCAATTATTTTTCGATTCAATGCTCCTGCAGCTTCTCTAAACGGACTTGACTTTTTCTCACCTCCTGAACGAGACGGCCAGTGATTGACAATAATGTTAATTTCCTCACCATCTAAAAACCCTGTTACTAATAACTGATCCCGAGTATAAACTCTATTGTTATAAGTACTAATTTGTAATTCATCATCTGTCCTTTCCTCAATATTAATTTTGGAATTTTCCTTTAAAGATGTTCCTTTCTTATAAATATACAATGGGATATTTATGGAACTTGTAGGCTGGAATTTATTTTTTTGATACAATAATGCCACATCGATTCCTCTTTTATCAGGTGAGTCGAAGTGAATAATTCCGTAGTCTTTCTCGATCAGTTTGGGTTGTTTTATCAAATCTTCGAGAACGCCTCTATTTTCGATTTCGCATCCACCAATAAATGTGGGCGAATCGGTATTTTCGGCAGAACCTATTTCAGCCAAAACTCGGGCAAGATTACTTAATTTTTTTTGATATTTTTCAATTGTCCAACGTTGCAAACCCGTTGGAGTCCATTCTTCATCAAAAGTATCTGGATCATCAATGGTATCAAAAAGGTTTTCAAAATTATAAAATGCAACGGTATGAATGATGTATTTCTTTGCTTGTGCATTCGTTTTTGTTATTGAAAAACATAAAAAAAGAATAGGAATCCAGTATTTAATTCTCATAAGTATGATTATTTTTCCAGCAGTTAATTAGATTCCTTTTTGAGTCTGTAATTGTAAAAATAGTGAATTGGTATTGTAACTTAAAATTATTCTCTAATTCCCTATCTTTGTTTTTATCAATAAATAACTTCATTATCCTATCTATTTTTAGAAAAGCCTTAAAGTATGCATCAAAATCAATTCCTGTTTAAAATCCGCAAACCTATTTGGTATCAATTAATATTCGTTATTTTTATTTTACAATCTTTCAACACTCAAGCTCAAAAGCACATGATTACACCACCAAGTTTACAAAAAGGAGACACCGTAGCTATTTTGGCAACAGCCAGAAAAAATATTGATGATAACTTAAAACCTGCCATTGACTTATTGAAAAGCTGGGGGCTTAACGTAGTTATAGGTACCACAATTGGTTTAGATAATAATCAACTAGCAGGAACTGATGAGCAACGTGCCGCCGATTTCCAGCAACAAATGGACAATCCAAACATAAAAATGATATGGTGCGTAAAAGGTGGTTATGGTACGGTTCGAATAATTGATTTATTGGATTTTACCAAGTTTAAGAAGCATCCAAAATGGCTGGTAGGTTTTAGCGATGTCACTGCTTTACACAATCATTTGAATACGATGGGTTTTAAATCGATACACGGAATCATGCCCGTTACTGTAGCTAGAGCAACTCCGCAAGCCATAGAAACATTGCGAATTGCTTTGTTTGGAGAAAAGTTAAAGTACGAAATTCAACCTTTTGCAATGAACAGATTTGGTAAAGCATCAGGCGAATTAGTTGGCGGAAATTTATCTATTTTATATAGCTTATTTGGCTCTCCTTCGGCTATTGATTGTACTGATAAAATTTTGTTCATAGAGGATTTAGACGAATATCTATACCATATAGATCGCATGATGATGAATTTGAAACGCAATGGTTGTCTAGAAAGCATCAAAGGAATTTTAGTAGGTTCTATGACAAAAATGAAAGACAACGACATTCCTTGGGGGAAAAATGCTATTGAAATTATTGATGATGTTACCAAAAAATACAACATCCCAGTGTTGTATAATTTTCCAGCTGGACATATTCAAGATAATAGAGCATTGATTTTAGGAAATAAAGTTAGTATTGATGTTAATGATAAGAGTAGTACTGTAATTTTTGAATAGATAGACTTTGCTTGAAGATTAACTTTTTTTGATTTCTTAAAACAGAATATTCATTCCCACTTAAAACGAATAACCCAAACTGCGAATTAGAAAAAATGGCTGAACATAACGAACTTGGTAAATTAGGTGAAGAAATGGCTGTCGAGTTTCTTAGGGAAAATGGGTATACTATTTTAGAAACGAACTGGACTTTCCAAAAAGCGGAGGTTGACATTATTGCTCAAAAGGAAAATATACTCGCCGTAATTGAAGTCAAAACCCGTTCTACTTTAGATTTTGGTCTGCCACAAGATTTTGTAAAGCCAAAAAAAATACAGCTACTCGTGAAAGCTGTTGATGCTTTTATAAATCAAAGAAATCTAGACATAGAAGTTCGTTTCGACATTATTGCTATCCATAAAGAAGGAAAATCATTTGTAATTGAGCATCTTATCGATGCCTTTTATCACTTTTAATTGTTTTTCTTATTGTTATATTTGTAACAAATTGTTTTTTTATTTACATTTGCATCTTGCTTACACAGTAAGCACAAGTATCATTATATTAAATCAAAAAAACAGTTACTTATGAAAACGGTATCTTCCATTGTAGAAAACTACATTAAAACAAAGCCATTTTTATTGAATGCTTTATCTCTAGGTATTATTAATTTGACTTCATTATCGAGAAACATAATGACCGAGTTAGAAAATGAATTTGGTAAGGAAGTAAAGCAAGGTGCTGTGGTTATGGCATTAAAAAGATTAACAGAAGAGCTGGATTTCCGACTAAATCATAAAATCAATAAAGTCATCAAAAACATCGGAGAAATCACCGTTCGTTCTGCCTTGACTGACTATACGTTTGCAGCATCGGATACCGTTTTAAACAAACAGGCTGATTTAATTACAGATATCAACTCTTTTCCTGATATTTTTTATACTTCCTCTAGAGGTGTAAACGAAACTAACATTGTGGTGAGCAACAGTATCAATCATTTGGTAGACAAACATTTTACGAATGAAAAATTGATTCAAAAACTAGACAATCTAGCCTCGATAACGGTAAAACTACCTAAAGAAAACATTGTTGTTCCTGGTATTTATTACTTCATTTTTCAGCGTTTGGCTTGGGAAGGAATTATTATCAACGAGGTTATTTCGACTTCTAATGAATTTACAATTCTTGTAAGCGAGGAACAAGTAGATGTTGCTTTTAAAGTGATTAAGGATTTGAAGAATTAAAAAAATTGTAATTAAAACGAAGCCTAAGTGCTTCGTTTTTTATTTATAACAAGATTTTAATTGTAAAATACAATAACTGTGTTTTCCTCATGCTACCAAAAATTAAAAAATATTTTATCCATTCTATTTATCCCAAACGTATATTTATCAATCCATTGCAATCGCTTATTTATGGAACCGATAGTATTGAAATTATAATATAAGCTAGAATATTAGTTGTTGTCTTGACCTTTCGAGCAGCAGGAGCAAGTTTATCCGGTGAGGCGATTATGGATTCCTTCTTAGTGGATGCTACTCATGGTTAGGGGAATCTAGGTAGAACTCACTTTTAATCTATTTTTAATTTGGTAAAGAAAGTGACATGATAAAAAATTCCGAACTATTTTGGAGCTATTAATACAAAAAAGCGCTAATGTTTACATTAGCGCTTTAAATGCTGTTCATTAAATAAAAAATTATTTTTTAATCAGTTTCAACGTTTTAGATTCATTATTTTCATTAGTCATTCTTACTAAATAAACTCCGTTTGCAACATTCCCTAAATGTAGGGGAGTAGTTCCAGAATTAATTTTTTGAGATTGAATTATTTTTCCTGTCAAATCAGATATAACTATGGTAGCGTTTGAATCACTATTCATAAAAAACGCATCACTTGATGGGTTAGGATACACTTTTAAACTTGAAGTAAAATCGAAATTTTTATCTTGAATACTCAAAGTTGTACACGAATTTCCAGTTTGAATAGTAGAACCAGTAATCCAATTATCTTCATCTGCTGATAAATCAAAATTAGTCAATATCCCATCATTCATATTACCACTAGAATCTTTTAATTTGTTTATAGCGGTATTGTCTGCACCTTCAGTCCCCTGATTAAATTTATAATACGCTACTAATCCTAGTTGACCAGTTGCCAATTCGCAATTCATATTTTCTTGAATTTCAGCTTGACTCAACGCTTTATTCCAAATTCGCACTTCATCTATAGCCCCATAAAAAAGATTTCCTCCTGGCTCAAATGAACCTATTCTTACTGCACTTCCAGTAAAAGTGGGTACGTTAGTGCGTGTAGCAACTATGGATCCGTTTTTATATAATTTCATAGTACCACTAGCATCATAAGTAAGAGCAACATGATACCATGTATGTATGTCTAAAGGAACATTATCAACTACATAATTCCATGTACCATTATGACCAGCAGATAAAACACCTGCATTTACATAAAGCGCATGTTCTCCTACCGATGGTCCTCCAGATATAATATTATGTGCACCTGACAAAGCGTCTCCATAAATCCAAGCCTCTTTAGTATAAGTTTTAGGCATATTAATTGGAAGCTTCACATATCCTCCTTTAAACGATAATGAAGTTCCATCAATAACATTTACCTGCACTTCAGTAGGTAAACTTTCACATGATCCCGTTTGAGAAACATAATATAATCCTGTTGATAAAACCGCAGTTGCATTTAATTCAGTTCCTCTATATTGTTCTTTGTACCATTTTAAATTTGTTCCAGTTGCTTTTAAATCGGAGATTTTTGCATTTTCATTTACATTAAAACTTTGTGGAGAAACTGCAACAGGTGCAACAATAGCAGTTGGACAATAGGAGAGTGCTGGAAAAGTATTAAATTGGGAATCTATAAATCTAAAAGTATAAGTAACCGATGAAGAAATTAAAGCATTAGGCTGTATCGAAAATTCAAATTCCGAAACTCCCGTATTTAATACGAATGTATCCTCATTTTCTGTATTTCTAAATACACCGTCCACAAAACCAGCAGCTCCATCTGTAGCTATTTGTTGTGTTGTCATTGTGCCATTAGATACATTAGCTGAACTTACCAAATTGAAAGGTGAACTTGAATCTGTAAAGTATGTCCAACTGGAACCATCAATTGAAAATTGCATTTTGAGGGCAATTGTAGTTGCACTATTAGGCTGATTCACTTCCATTCTAATTCTAATTGGATCTAAATTATTAATTTGAATCGCCTTGTTTACTGGCGCTTTCCAGGTAGCACTAGCTTCAGTACCATCATCATTTCGCCAGCGATACGCTGAAATTCTCGTTAAAGCATTACAATAAAAGAAATTGGCAAGCAGTAATGTAAAAAGTAAAATTTTTTTCATATTGATTTTTTATTAGTTGTTTAATATTATATTTTTTGTTAATGTTTTAATTTTCAGACTTTTCTATTCTTACAGCTTTGATTTTTAGAGTTATTAAATAAATGGGTATGTAGCAGCTAAGAAGTGCATTAAAAAGCCAAGGATATTTTGTAAATAATGATAGATTTTTGTTGGGTTGAATACTGCCTGAAACCAAAGTGCTTTTAGTATCTTTTTTTTCAGATAGAATTGATCCATTACTACTAATGATACCATTAACACCACAATTATTAGCGATACTAATATCTTTTCTGTTTTCTACTGCCTGAAGTCTAGCATAATAGAAATGTAAATTTGAAATGTAATTATCTTTAAACCAACCATCATTACTAAAATTGAATAAAAAATTAGCTCCATTTTGTACTTGTTCTACCGCACTATTTTCGACAACAACCTCATTACAAATTAAATTTCCTGCTTTTCCAAAACGAGTCTGAATCGGTTTTTGATCTTTACCTCTAGATAAAACAAAACCTTCCTGACTCAAAAAAGGAACTATAAATTTACCTAATGGTTCTTCAACTCCTTTTAGTAAGATTTGTTTGTTGTATATTGCTTTTACTCTATTTTTATTATCAATGTAAAAAACGGAATTGTATAATTTTTTATCAGTATTATTTTCGTAATTGATTCCAATTACATGAGTAAGATTATGGTTTTTGCTTATCTTAATAATTTCGTTTAATAAATCATCATCGGCTGCATACGTCCAAGGAAGTGCCGTTTCTGGCCAAATGATAAAATCAGGATGAAATGAAACCGCCTCTTGGCACAATTGAAAATAGTTATTGGCAATTGTATTCCCATTCCCACTATTCCATTTCGTTTCCGGGTTGGTATTATCCGAAACGATTGCCACTTTAAATGACTTTCCAGCAAAAATCGGTGTAAAAGTGTAAAAAATTATATCTCCAAATACAAACATTGCTACAAGCATGGAAAAACCATATTCCAAATACAATCTTTTTTTTTGGATAAAAAACTCGACTATAAAAAGATTGATTAAAACAGTCAAGAAACTTAACAAAGCCAAACCACCAATACTAGTTAATTGAATAAAGTAAAGATTAGATACAAAAGGAAATCCTATCCTAAAATAATGCAACGGAAAAGATTCTAATAAAATCGCAATACCTGACTCCAAAACGGTCCAAACTGCAGCGATACACAACCTGTTTAAAAATAATTGTCTATTGGACTTGACATTTGATATCCAAATAGCTTTACTAATCCACGAAAGAATCGCAAAATAGAAACCCATTAAAATACTACTAATCAAACAAACTAAACCACCATAAACAAAACTATTACCGGTATAATGGCTTACTCCTTTTATCATCCAAAAAAACATTCCTAGTCCTAGCCCAAAACCAAAAAGAAAACCAATACTAATTGATTTTCTTTTTGACTTATTATTTAAAAGTATAAATAAAGGAGCAACACTGATACATACTAATACTATAGAAAGTTGCGTATTGACAAAATTGAGAATTAATCCAAATACTAATGCTAGTACTGCTGTTTTAAAGTTGTTTTTCATTTGCTGAGTTCAAAATCTTACAATGAGATATAAGAAATTATATGTGTAAAAAATGCTATTAGCTAATAGTTCATTTTTAACTACAAATTTGAGCAAATAGAAACTTTTATCATACAAGGGGAAACCCCTAAATATTATAAAATTTGATTACTATCATTTTAAACATAAAACATTATCCCTCATCTAACAACTTCATCATTTCCAAAGCAACTCTCGTCGATTTTACATTCTCAAAAGTCAGTAAAAGCCTTAAACCAGCAGGAGTCTCCTTTT